>JAGLNZ010000077.1 GCA_023139225.1 Desulfobacula sp.
GCCAGTATATTCCCCGGCTATTTTATAAATATTGCCGGCCATTTTCATTTCCATGAAGCAGTATTGGCTGTGATGTATATTGGGATTGTCCATATGTCGGATACCCACCTTGTTCCGGATATTTTTCCCATGGAAAAAACCATTTTCACAGGAGTGATAGAAAGAGACAGGTTTGTGGAAGACCATCCTGAAGAATGGAAACGGCAACAGATGATCAAGGACGAATCAGCCTGAAAAATTAAATTGATGAATAAAAATAAAATTTCAATGGGGAACGGCCTTATGAATTTAAAAACAATACTATCTATTATAGCCGGTGGTGTACTGATGATGTTTATCGCAGCTTTAAATTACACACCGGCTGTTGCATCAAATTCTCCTGATTTAAAAGCTGCAGCGGTTATTGAAAAATCTGATCCGGAACCTTTGACCCCGGAACCTTTGATCTGTATCGACTGCCATAGGGCACCAAATATTAATACCAACGAGGGGGTTATTGCTTCCCGGGCGTTTTGTTATGATTGTCACAGCCAGGCTGGTACAAAGAAAAAAACCGGTACTGCTGACGTCAGCCTCCAAATTACGGCTGATACATTTGACAAGAACCAGCCCAAACATCGTTTTATCGCATGCATTAACTGCCATACCGATGTTGCCCGCTCTTCTCATAAAACACAAAGTCATGCCACATGTCTGGAATGCCACAATCCCCATTCCGAAGGCCCGGCCAATGCACCCCATTTGAGGGTCACCTGCCAGGCCTGCCATTTTCAATCCGAGTTTGTCAGGCTTGATCCGGAAGATAATCGGGTGAAACTTGCTCACACCAATTATGATTCTGTCCCCATAGGCCTTTGTGAGCATATTCCTGCAGATACAACAGATGAAAAAACATGTGAAAAATGCCATTTCAAAAAAAATCCGGTTGGAGCACCGGCAGCAGTTCTTCCATCCAAAAGCATGCTTTGTATTATGTGTCACAATTCACCCTTAGCCATGGGTCATCCTGTTTTCGGCCTTGCAGGTCTTATCTTTGTGGCCGGTATTTTTTCCATGATAGCATTCTGGTTCAAGGGAAGTGTAAAGGGAGAAGAAACATCCCTTCACAAAAAAATCAGTTTAAGTTCAGACTCAATCTGGAATACTCTTTTTTCCAAACAATTCTTTTCCCTTATTAAAACATTTATTCTGGATGTACTTTTTCAAAGGAGAATCCTTAAAGAGAGCGTCTCCCGCTGGTCCATGCATTCCCTGATTTTTACTGCCGTCCTCTTACGTTTTGGATTGGCTCTGTTTACAGCCGTTGGATTTTATTTTAATCCCGAAGGCAATTGGATGACAGCGCTTATTGATAAAAATCACTGGTTTACAGCTTTTGCCAATGACCTTTTAGGCCTTTTTATCCTTCTTGGCATCATCTGGGCTGTTGTTAAACGATTTATCGTTAAACCGGATTACGTGGTTTCGGAATACCAGGATAATATCACCCTTGTGATTATCGGCAGCCTCGTCCTGCTGGGTTTCTTTCTTGAAGGGGCAAGAATACTTGTAACCGGGATTCCTTTTGATACGGCAGTTTATTCTTTTGTCGGATATATTGTTTCCAAAGTATTTTCTATCTTTCCCTTTGACTGGGCATCGATTTATCCGGTGATGTGGTATGCCCATGGTGTGGTGGCGGCAGTTTTTATTGCCTGGCTCCCCTTTGGCAAGATGAGGCATATTTTTAATACGCCCCTGACCTATTTTATAGAAACTGTGGATGGAGTCAAAAACGAGAAACGGGTTTAATCGGACTATTATTTAAAAGGTATTTAAAATGACCAGAGAAGAAAAAAAAGTATCTGACTCCCCAATCAATGAAACAGTGAAGAAAGAAGAAGCAACGGCACTTTTGGACAAGGAAACGGTCACTAAAGAGGCGGTAAGAAAGATACCCATACATAAACTTGACATGAAGCGGTTAATTGAACTTGATGCCTGCACCCGATGCGGGGAATGCCTTACCTGGTGCCCTGTCTATGATCAGGATGCCAAAGAAGACCTGATACCGCGCCGGAAAATAATAGATTTTTTAAGGCTTGCAAGATCACAAAACGGGTTTCTTGCAGGGATCATGAACAGTGAGAGAGTTGGGAAAACTTTAAAAAAGATCATTGGTAAAATATGCGGTTACAAGGAAGTTACCAAAGACCAGGTGGATGAATTTATATTTAATCTGTATGAGTGTTCCACCTGCGGCCAGTGTGAAGTGGTCTGTCCGGCCCATATTGATACGGTAAACCTCTGGGAAGAACTTCGGCGGTTGATTGTGCGGATCGACTATGGTCCTTTGGAACCCCAAAAGGCGCTCAGGAAAAGCGTGATGACTTTTGATAATCCGTGGCAGCAGCCAAGGGCCGGCAGGACCAAGTGGTCCCGCCGTGCAAAAAAGGACAATCTGATTGCCAAGGAGCCAGCGGCAATCAAAAAAACAAAGGCCAAGGTTCTTCTTTTTTTAGGGTGTACCGCCTCCTATGATGTCAATGTCAAAAAGGTTGCCATAAATACCATTAATATCCTTGAGGCCCTGGACATTGATTACGGCGTACTTGGAAAGGATGAGAAATGCTGCGGCAGTGTATTGCTCAGGATGGGAGATCCTGAATATGAACGGTTGTTTAAGGAGAACATTGAACAATTTAACAACCTTGGTATTGACACATTGATCAGTTCCTGTGCCGGCTGTTTTAAAACCATTATGCAGGATTATCCTAAGGTCGGGAAATTGAATTTTGAAGTTCTGCATACTGTGGAATACCTGGCCCGATTGTTGAAAACCGGTGAATTGATTTTTCCACATCCCGTGGAAAAGACGATTACTTATCATGATCCCTGCCATCTCGGCAGGGCCACAGGCGGATTTGATGCCCCCAGAATGATCATGGATGCTATCCCGGGGTTAAATCTTATAGAAATGCCAAGGAACAGGGAGTATTCAAGGTGTTGCGGAGCAGGCGGCGGGTTAAAGGCGGGTTTTCCCGATATCCAGGGTCGCATGGCCCAAAGACGGATAAAAGAAGCAGAAGAAACCGGGGCAAAAGAGCTGGTATCCTGCTGTCCTTTTTGTTACCAGGGTCTTCAGGTGGGCATCAGTGTATTAGACTCCGATATTGTCATGAAAGATATGTCCGAGTATATTGCCGAATCCCTTTTGGGATATGACGTGTTTGAAAAGGCAGCTAAAGAGGCTGAAGAAAAGAAACGCCTGAAGGAAGAGGCTAAAGCAAAGAAAAAATTGGAAAAAGAAAAAAAAGAGGCTGAAAAGAAAAAAGAACTAGAAGAAAAGAATAAATCCGAAGAAAAAGAATTGGTTGACAAAACAGAATGAAAACAAAGGTTTTTATTATAACAGGCTTTCTCGGAGCCGGTAAAACAACCCTGATAAAACGAATCTTAGAATCTTCTGATGATTTATCCAAAACCATTGTGCTGGTGAATGAATTCGGCAAAGTCGGGATTGACGGTTCCCTGATAAAAAAAACGGCAACAGCGGATATTGTTGAACTCAGCAG
>JAGLNZ010000078.1 GCA_023139225.1 Desulfobacula sp.
GGCTGTATCTGCTGTTCATTAAAGATAGACTTGATTCAGACCCTTCAGATTTTAAGACATCAATACACCCCTGAACGGCTTGTAATTGAAGCCACAGGGGTAGCTGATCCCCTTTCCGTTATCGAAGCCTTAAGTGACAGAATGCTTTTGCCTCATTTCCGGCTGGAGAAAACAATAACGGTTATTGATGGTGACTTTTGGGAAGCAAGGGAGGCGTTTGGAACTGTTTTTAAAAGCCAGGTAAAGCAGGCAGATGTTCTTCTTTTAAACAAGATTGATACCCTTGATAAATCAGATATCCAGGTTTTTTTAAAGGAAATTCGGGAGGAATCACCAAAGGCCCGGATCATCCCGACCCTTCACTGCAATATCGATCCCGACATCATCTGGTCCCGGTCAAAATCTGCAGATCCGGGTATGAAAAAAGATCCTTTTTTGCAACCCTATGATCCTGAAATGGATTTTTATTCTCCCTTGAACGGTGAAAGAACAATGACGGCGAAGGAGGCTGGATTTATCTCATTTTCATTTGAAACTTCAAGGCCTCTGGATAAAGAATTATTCATGGAATTTCTCAATACAATCCCCCTGGAATTGTTTAGAATAAAGGGACCGGTCAAGTTTGCCGACAGGACACAAATGCTCAATTTTGTGGGAGGAAAAAGTGATTGGCAAAAATGGTCTGACACTGTCACCACCCGCCTTGCTTTTATAGGCTGGGATGTGATAGAGGAGCTGATATTAAAAAAATTAAACCAGTGTATCGTCACAGCATAAATTTTTTAAATTTTAGTTTTAGGTGATAATGACAGAATCAAGCACTCACAGAACATTCTCAGATATCCAGACAAAAATAGACCGCGGAGACGTGGTTATTTTAACGGCCCAGGAAATTTGCGACCGGGTCAGGAACGGTGAAACCTTTGACCTGCATGATATAGATGTGGTTACAACAGCCACAAGTGCCCTGATGAGCGGCACCTATGCCGTCCTTTCTTTTAAGGTGGCCCAACCCGATACATTCACGAAAGCTGCAAAGGTATGGATAAACAATGTTCCGGCACAGGTGGGGCCCTGCCCGAATGAAAGAATCGGCATCCTTGACCTGATCGTCCTGGGAACACAAGTGAGTACAATCGATCCGGATTATGGTGCAGGAGATCTGTTCAGGGACCTTATCCTGGGCAGCCGGGTTTTAGTGGAAATCGAGACGGATGATGGACAACATTTAAGTTCTTTCACCACGCTTAAACAAATTCCCCATGCCATGCTCCATGCTTCAAGAAATGCATTTAAAAATTATCTGGCCTTTGTCAATCCAGGAAAAACAGCCGTGTCCACAATATTTCATTCCCAAGAAATGAAGGGCAATTACGAGGAAATGACCTTTTGCGGGTGTGGTGAAATAAACCCCCTTGAGAATGATCCTGAACTGAAAACCATTGGTGTCGGCACAAAGGTGTTGATCAATGGTGCCCAGGGCTTTGTCACAGGTGCCGGTACCCGCAGCAGCGCCGACAACCCCAACCTGACCGGGATTGCTGATATGCACCAGATGAATCCGCAATTTTTGGGAGGGTTCACAACCGGGCATGGACCAGATATTATCACGACCTGGGCTGTGGCCATTCCCGTACTGGACAAAGAGATGCTGAATCATATCCTGAAAACCGATGAACAGATCCCCTTGAAAGTGGTTGATGTCCGGAACCGTAAACCCATATTTGAGATTACATATGGGGATGTCTGGAATAAAACGGATCATGGAATTGAATTTGATAAAAAAATATGCCTGAAATGTGATGTTTGCCGTGTGGAAAGCATCTGTCCTGTAAAAGCGGTTCACTGGGATTTAGAAACCGGTCTGAAATTTGACAGATCCAGATGCTTTAATTGCGGTCTTTGTGTCTCCAGATGCAAAGGGGGAACTTTTTTTGCACACCTGGGCAGTATAGAACTTGAAGGTATCGACCATAAAGTGCCGGTCACTTTGCGGCAGTCTGACCGTGTGGCTGCACTCAAGGCAGCAAAAGACCTTAAAAAGCAGATCCAGAAAGGGCAGTTCAAAATGACGGAGCCTGTAGGGAAAATCACTTTTCCAGGCAGCGCTTAAATCTTTTTGTGATATCCTCAGGGTTCAAAGGAATGTTGGGGCAGGATGAATTCCCCGGTTTTATCACTACATGGATAAATGATAATTCGCCTTGCTGCTCAAAGTTATGAATAGCCTTGTTCAGTTCCCGGGCCTCATGAACCCTGGTGCTGTTTTTAAACCCGCAGATTCTGGCAAAAAATTCAAGATCCATCCTGTTTTGAGTATAGGTTCTCTGGGAACCTGTAGATCCGTAACAGGCATTATCCAATGCAATAATCATCAGGTTGGAAGGCTGGTATTGACCAATGGTGATCAAGGCATTGGGGTTCATTAATATACTGCCGTCTCCTTCCAGAACAATGACCTTTTTATCGGTAACCTGAGAAATTCCGAACCCTATGGACGAGACTAGTCCCATGGACCCCAGCATATAATAATTCAATGGCCGGTCGCAGGCTGCAAACAATTCTTTGGACGGTACCCCGAGATTGGCCACGACAACCTGGTTGTCAAGGAGATTGCCAAGGCTTGAAATAGCTTCATAACGTGTCATTACAGGGGCAAGGATGGGGGAGAGAGGCTCAATGTTTATAGTGGGTCTGGCCTGGATAGCCGAGGATGGATTTTCCTGCCAGGCCGTGCATGATGAAGCTTCCCAGACTTTAGGAGACACAAGGGCCACGTGGGGTCGGCAATGGTCATAAGCATCCTGGATCACATCGGATAAAAGGGCAATTTTTTCAACCTCGTCAATAATTGAATAATGGATGCCGCAGCCTTTTAGAATAGCCGGTAAATGCTTTCCCAAAGGGATTTGGGACTCAATGCCTTCTTTGTAAATTCCTCTGAAGCTTGCAAGGATTGGAATGGGGATGGCTGATGCCATATTCAGGGAGGCCAGTCCATTGATCATATTCCCAAGCCCTGTGCTCTGGATGATCATCATGGGGCTGGCCCCGGCAAGCCAGGCTCCGGCACAAATGCCCAGGCCATCCTCTTCCCGTGTCAGTTCTATTCCGCTAAATACTTTATGGACAAGGGGCAGCAGGTTTTTGGTCCTGTCACAGGGCAGGGTGGCTAAAAAATTGATTCCGGCCTGTTCCATGATTTGAATAACGTGCTGTTCTGCGTGTACCATTTTAGTTCCTTTGATATAATCCATTGTTAATACGATCTAAAAAACAGGATATTTCCCTAACCGCAATGTCTATTTGGGTTTTTCCAACAGTCAATGACGCTTTATACGGATAAAGTTTTTTATATTTTTTTAAATGCCGTTGTCCACCGCCGGTGATATGAAGCAAAATTGAATCATCCGGGGATACATGCCCCTTTTTAACAGCCTGTTGAAGTGCGGCTACACACGCTGCCGACGGGTATTGGATATCTATTCCTTCAAGTGTTTCAAAAATAGATTTCGCAATTATTATTTCATTGTTTTCCACACCATATGTATTGCCGCGTGTGGCTGATAATGCATCAAACAGACCGCCTTTCATCGAATACGCGGGTTCCGGATTGGTAAGAACATGGGATAGAACCTGTCTGGCCTGTTTTTGGCTGGTATGTCCCACCTTGAACTTGTAATCGGGCTGCCGGCTCTCCCATGCATGGATAATCGGTGTAAAGGGTTTATTCTGGGCAAGGTGCAGGCGCATGGGTTTGCGTGCAAAATTTTTCAGACCGGACAGCCGGAGGCTTGCTTCCCAGGCTGCTATGGCACCGGTCCCGCTTCCCACTGCCTGGAAATAGTGATCCGGGATCTCATTCATTATGTCGGCAGCATGAAGAATCGGAATTCCGAGAAAATCCCGCCTGGCAATATTATATACACCGCCTTCGGCAATTATTCTTGGCAGTTGTTGACCCAGTTTTGAAACAAAGGTAATACAGTCATTGTAAACAGATTGTTTTAAACTGATAAGGAAAACCGGTGTATCTTGATTTTCCACGGTTGTATGGAAGTTTGAACAGGCAGATTCCGGTGCTACCACAATGGCTGGAATTCCAAGCTTCTGGGAGATAAAGATTGTTGACAGTCCTGTATTGCCTGCAGAACTTAAGATCATGACCTTGTCAGTTCTTTCAGTGACCCGGGACAATACCCCGATGGCTTCAAATTCCTTAAAGCTTCCGGATTCAAGAAATGCATTTTTTTCAGGCCAGTATCCGCTAAACAGAATCCAGAGTTTTTTAAGGCCCAGTGCATGGGCCAGCTTTTCACTTTGATAGCATCCGGACAGGGATGACAGGTGGGGGAACTTAGAATGAATGGGCAGCCAGTCCCTGTACCGGTACAGATTATGAGATGTGGTATCGACCTTCAGCGGCTTTGAATACTTTGTATAAAGCAATCCCTTTTTTTGACAGCGGGTACAATAATTCTGGTTGACATCATTAAATGTTTTCAGACCGCATTTTTTACATATGATACAGTATTTTCCATCCATATTTATTTAAACAGTCCAACTGCAGGAAAATTAATATGACTTGTCACATTTGAATATCAATAATTCCAAGGTGAATGGCATATTGGATTAATTTTGAGATATTGTCCATTTTAAGTTTTTCCATAATATTGGAACGATGGGATTTTATAGTACTGGGGCTCAGGCACAGCATTTGAGCAATTTTCTTGGTGGAATATCCTTCAACCATCATTTGAAAGACTTCTCTCTCCCTGTTGGTCAGGGTATTGTACAATTCTTCCTGGGATGTCTTCTTGTTCATGCCGACATAGTCTTCAATCACCCGGCTGGAAATTGATGGACTTAAGTAGATATCTCCTTTGACAGCGGCTAAAATTGCTTTGATAATATCACCACTGGCGGCATCTTTAAGCAGATAGCCTGAGACTCCAATGCTTAAAAGTTCCCTGATATAACGGTTGTGGTCATGCATGGAAAGGATAACCACCTTGGTTTCCATAGAGGACTGCTTGATCTGCCTGCTGGCTTCAATCCCGTTCAGTATGGGCATGGCAATATCCATGATGACAACATCAGGCTTTAACTCCTGGACTTTTTGAACAGCTTGTCTGCCGTCCATGGCTTCCCCGATAATTTCTATGTAATCTTCTTCCTCCAAAAGTTTTCTTAGCCCCTGGCGGACAATGGTATGATCATCGGCAATAACAATTTTTATCAGCTTATGTTTCATAAATGTTGTTTAAAAAATCCTTAGGTTTCGTTAATTTTAACAAATTATTGTTTTTAATCGGGATTTCAATTCTGATGCGGGTGCCTTTGCCCTTTTCGGTTCGCAGGAAAAACTGCCCGCCCAGTATGGTGGTTCTTTCCCTCATGGAGAGCAGCCCGAGAGAAGGTCTTTCAGGGTTGATTTCGTTTGGATCAAACCCGATGCCGTCATCTTCTGCAATAAAAATAATTGAAGGAAATCCCCTGATGATTGAGAGTTTGAAAAAAGTGGCTTTGGCATATTTGATGGTGTTTGAAAGGGCTTCCTGGGAAAACCGGTAGAGGACAGTCTCAATGTCCGGCTTAATACGCCCGGTAAACCCGATCATTTTAAAATTAATATCCAGACAGCTTTGTTTGGCGATCTGGTTCATATAAGAATCCAGGGCAGGTTCAAGTCCTAAGTCTGTCAGCAGTGCCGGGTGCAGCAGGTGGGAAATACGCCGCATCTCCTGGTAGGTGTGATTGATCTGCTGCTTAATATTGCTGATGATATTTTTCATGACCGGGTCATCAGGCGGCATAATTTTTTCAACAGCTTCCAGGTTGAAATTGATTCCGATTAGAGCAGAGCCTGTTTCATCATGGAGTTCTCTGGAGATTCTTTTACACTCAATTTCCTGGGACTGAAAAAGTTGTGCTGTAAGTCGTTTGAGTTCTCCCCGGTGTTTTTGAACGGTCCGTATCAGTTTGATATTTGCAATGGCACCACCCAAAAAATTCCCCAGTGAACCTATGAGACGAAAATCTTCCAGGGAAAGGTCGTGTGTTTCTGTGACAGGAAAGGCCATGAAGCCTGAGGGACGTTCTTTTTCCGTAATCAGAAAACAGGAAAATATGATCGACCGGCTTTTGTCCGAATTTTTCAAAGTGATTTTGAAAGACGGAAAAATAGATTTGGGTGTCAGGCGGTTATCCTTTCCTAAGAAAAACTCCATGAGCTGAGTATCATGAAAAATGGGCTCGCCCGGGGCTTTGCTAATCTGGTCCGGCAGCCCTTTTTGGGTTTGACGCTCAAACGCGGCTTTGTCATGGTTGATAAGGAAAATAGTGCCCATACTGAAATTCAATAGTTTCATGACCGCATTCAAGGCAGTATCGAGCACATCCTCCAGGTTTTGGGAACTATTCATGGTAAGTGCCACTGTGTTCAGCAATAAAAGTTCCTGGTGGTGTTTATAAAGGTTCCGAAATGAATCCATCCGGGCTGTAATATCTTTGGCAATACCTTCGTAACCAATAATATTTCCATGATCATCCAGAAAGGGATTGACGCTCATGCAGCCGTGGAGTCGTGTGCCATCCTTTTTTTTGAAACCAACCTCAAAATCCTGAACAAACCCGTTAAGATCAATTTGTTTTTTGCACACATGCCAGTGGATCGGATCAATAAAAATATATTCAATATTACCCAATAAATACAGCTCTTTTTTTTTCCTGTAATCAAGCAGGTCAACCATGGCCTGGTTAATATCTATAAACAACCCTTCCAGGGATATGATAAAAACCATGTCCTTGGTACTTTCAAAAAGACGACGGTATTTGAATTCAGAATGTTGTAAGCTGTTTGCAAGAGATTTGATCTGGGAAATATCCTTAAAAATTTCAACCGCACCTAATATGAGCCCGTCAGAATCAATAAGGATATTGCGGGTGCATTCGACAGGAATTTTTGTACCGTCTTTGCGGCGGATCTTAAGATTACGTTTATAATTGGTCTTTGGGGTAATGCTTGGGTTGTTAAGCGGGCAGTCTGTATCACAGTAGACGGTTTTCAAGATATTTTTGCATTTCATTCCCCTTACTTCAAAGCTTGTATAGCCTGTAATTCGGGCTGCAACTTCATTGAAGTAATTTACCTTGCCATTGGCATCCATTATCATGAATGCATCTGATAGGTTGTTTAAAATCGAGGCAACACTTTTGTTGTGCATGTCCATTTTTCAAATCAATCCATCGGGCTTGAGTCATCGATTTTAGTCTTCCATGACCATGTATCCGGACTCCTTCATAAGCACAGCCGTGGAACAAGACAAACTGTCATCTATCCTAATCCTTAATCGAATCAAATGTCAAAGAGAATCCGTTGCAGTATGGGGTAGTTTTGAAAAATAGTCTTTTTTACGTTGAAATTCGTCTAAAAGACTATTTACCCTGCCGGCTCAAATTTTTATAAATAGAAGAAGGACTGAACAGGAGGACTTGTAAGTTTATGAAAGGATATATCCAGATCTATACAGGGAACGGCAAAGGTAAAACAACAGCTGCCTTGGGGCTTGCTATAAGGACAGCCGGTGCAGAAGGAAAAGTCTTTATCGGTCAGTTTTTAAAATCCGGAGACTATTCTGAAATGAAGGCATTAAAAAAATTTGCAAACCAGATCACAGTCGAACATTACGGTCTTGGACGGTTTGTCAAAGCTCGTCCTGCCATAGAAGACATTGAAGCCGGGATGAAGGGGTACAAAAGAGTGGTCCGGATCATTGAAAAAGGTGAACATGATCTTGTCATTCTTGATGAAGGAAATATTGCCGTTAAATATAATATATTTTCCGAGCAGGACCTTTTGGATCTTTTTAAGAAAAAACCCGATCATGTGGAAGTCGTTGTTACGGGCAGAGGGGCGACCCGGACTATTATGGAAAAAGCTGATTTGGTCGTAGAAATGAAGGCGGTAAAACACTATTTCCAAAAGGGTATGAAAGCCAGGATTGGAATCGAAAAATAAAAAGAAGATCTTCTTGCTAAGCACTCTTTACATGTAATTGCCTTATGTTGTCTGCAAATTGTCATGGCATTAAAAAGAAAAATTTGATATTGAAGCGCTCAAGTACCTGAAGGAGATAACAGGTGATTTGACATTAAGGTCTTTGGGTGAAAAGGCCTGAAGTTAAGAAAAGGAGTGCTGATGCAAAAACAGGGCCGGGATTATATTGTGTTTCCATTGGATTTTGCTTCTGTAAAAGATGCAAAAGAGTATGTCAAACTCCTCAATGGAAGTGTGGGGATGTTTAAAATCGGGCTGGAGCTTTTTATTGATCAGGGACCGTCTGTGGTACAGATGGTCAAAAAAGAGAGCGATGCAAAAATATTTCTTGATCTCAAGCTTCACGATATTTCAGCTACTGTTCTAAGAGCCATGGAAAGGGTTGCAAACTTAGGGGTAGATCTTGTAACGGTCCATTGTTCCTCATCAACGAATATGCTTGAAAAGGCTGTCCTGGGAGGGCAGGGGAAAACAGGCATTCTGGGTGTTACCCTTTTAACGGATAATGATGCTGATACGGTTGAGGCCGCAGGATTTAAAGATAAGTTTGTAAAAGATCCCCATCTGCTGGTCATGCATCGGGCAAAAATGGCATATGAAGCAGGCTGCAAAGGTGTGGTCTGTTCAGGCAAAGAAGTCCAACAGGTTAAAAAAGCTTTTGGAAATGATTTTCTGGCTGTAACACCGGGGATCAGGCCTGCCTGGACCCTTCTTGAAAATGATGATCAAAAAAGGGTTACCACCCCTGGTCAGGCAGTGACCCTTGGCAGTGACCTGATTGTCATTGGCCGACCCATAAGGGACGCTGATGATCCTGGTAAGGCTGCCCAAAGAGTAATTAAAGAGATTGAAGCAGCCTTGAGCCCACCAGATAATTTGTAAGGTTTATTTTTCCTGGTCCAGCCCGAATGCCGAATGAAGGGTTCTTACTGCAAGCTCAGCATATTTTGCCAGGATGATGCAGGA
This sequence comes from Desulfobacula sp., assembly GCA_023139225.1. Lineage (GTDB taxonomy): Bacteria > Desulfobacterota > Desulfobacteria > Desulfobacterales > Desulfobacteraceae > Desulfobacula. The sequence goes on from JAGLNZ010000078.1 coordinate 9,026, forward strand.
GATCCTGATTTCAGAAGTGGAGATCAGCCGAATATTGATATTTTCAGATGCCAGGGCCTGGAACATGGTGGCAGCTACACCGGAATGACTTTTCATCCCCAGTCCGATAACTGAAACCTTGGCAATTTCTTCAGCCGTGAGGATTTCAGGAGCACCGATTTCCCTGGCAACTTTTTGAGAAATTTCTTTTGCCCGTTCAAAGTCATCTTTGGTCACAGTAAAGGTCAGGTCTGTCTCACCGTGGGAACGGGTATTCTGGATAATCATATCCACACTTATTTCCGCTTTGGCAAGCGGTGTGAAGATTTTTGCCGAAACACCGGGCTGATCAGGAACACGCTTTAAAGTGATTCTTGCCTCATTCATATCTAAGGTTATACCTGATACAATGACACTTTCCATATCAGAACTCTCGTTGACAACCATTGTTCCTTCCTCCTCATTGAATGATGACCGAACATGTATGGGTACATTATATTTTTTTGCAAATTCAACCGAACGGATCTGGAGAACCTTGGCACCCAATATGGCCATTTCAAGCATTTCTTCGTATGTTATCTTGTTAATTTTTCTGGCGTTGTTGCAAATTCTGGGGTCTGTGGTGTATACGCCGTCCACATCTGTGAAGATTTCACAGACATCGGCTTTCAGGGACGATGCAATTGCAACGGCTGATGTGTCAGAGCCTCCCCGTCCAAGAGTAGTGATGGCACCATCAGCATCAGCACCCTGAAATCCTGCAACTACGGCAATATATCCATCTTCAAGGGTCTGTTGTATGTTTTCTCCATCAATATCCAGTATCCTTGCCTTGCCCGAGGTTTTATCCGTTTTAATTCCTGCCTGGAAACCAAGAAAAGATTTTGCCTTGTATCCCCTTGACTTGAGGATCATGGCAAGGAGGGCTGCAGTTGTCTGTTCACCTGTGGCAAGAAGTACGTCAAGCTCCCTTTTGTCAGGCGTTTCCGAGGCCTGCCTTGCAAGACCGATAAGGCTGTCGGTTACACCTGACATGGCAGAAAGTACAACAACAACCTTGTCCCCTTGATCGGATGCTTTCTGGACTCTGTCTGCAACATTATTGATGCATTCAATGTCTGCAACAGAGGTTCCTCCGTATTTTTGTACTCTTAAAGCCATAATAACTCCGATAGTAGTAAAAATAATTTATAAAACTAATTTGCATAACAGATTTGAGCCCGGTTGTCCAGAGGCAGAAATGGATATTATCCTGTTATATTGCGCATCAAATTTAAAATTTATTTGAATATCAAACTTAAAAGAAATATCGTTCAAAAGTTGCGGCCATTCAACAACAATAATATGACTGTCATCAATAAGATCGTCAAACCCGATATATTCCAGTTCGTCAAAAGATCCAAGTCTGTAAAGATCAAGATGACAAAGTGTTAAGGATTTGGCCGGATACTCATTGATAATGTTGAATGTGGGACTTGTGATATAATATTTTTCAGACACCCCAAGGCCCTTTGCAAGCCCCTGGACAAAAGTTGTCTTGCCTGCACCCAGTTCACCTTTAAGGGCAATACAGATCCCCTGGCAAATTTTATTGCCCACAGCTTTTCCCAATTCAAAGGTTTGTTTTGAACTTTTTGATTCTATGATTTTCATAAAAGATAATGGTGAATGGTCTTTGGAATCATTTGGACCATATCAGTGGCAACAAAGCCGAATGCACCCATATCTTTTAAAAGAACATCCGCACACATGCCATGGATAAAAACACCTGCAAGGCTGGCATTTTCAGGAGAAAATCCCTGGGCGCAAAGTCCGGCAATCATACCGGTGAGCACATCCCCCATACCGCCGGAAGCCATGCCGGGATTACCGGTGGGACAAATAAAGGATCTGCCGTCTGGAAGGCTGACAACGGTCTGGGCACCCTTTAAGACCAGAATGGCATCATGGTTTATTGCAAATTGTGAGGCTATGCCAATTCTGTCGGCCTGGACATCAGATGTTGTCAAACCACAAAGCCTTGCCATTTCACCCGGGTGAGGGGTTAAGATGGCCGGGGCGTTTTTCTTTTTCAGGATTTGGGGTGTTTTGGTAATACAATTAATTGCGTCTGCATCAATAATGAGTGGCACCCTACTTTTTTCAATGAGATTGTGGACAAGTTCTTTGGTGCCTTTTCGGGTGCCGATGCCAGGTCCAAGGGCAAGGGCCTGCTTTCCTTTTAAAAGTGTTTGAATTTCATCAAAACAATTGTCTGATAAAAATCCTTTATCGGTTTCCGGTAAAGGATGGGTCATGGGTTCAATGACCTGGGGTTCCATACTTTTATTGAGGCTTTTTGCAACCCCTAAGGTTACAAGACCAGTGCCGCATTTCATGGCGGCATTGGCGCAAAGGGCAGCAGCTCCTGTTTTTCCTTCCGAACCCGCAATAACCAGTAAATGACCGAAGCTTCCTTTATGGCTTTGAAATTTCCTGGGTTTAAACAAGGCGGCGATCTCATTTTTTTCAATTAAAAAGAGTTTAATTTTTTTCCCCCGGGCAATAAATTGAGGGATACCAATATCAATAATTTCAAGGTCGCCGGTGTAATTATTCCCCGGATAGAGGATATGACCTGCCTTGGCAAAAGCAAAGGTGGCTGTAGCATCCGCTTTTACGGCGACTCCCAGTGGCTGGCCGGTATCCGAGTGAAGGCCTGAAGGGATATCGACTGAAAAAACAGGTTTTCCAGAAGAATTTA
>JAGLNZ010000079.1 GCA_023139225.1 Desulfobacula sp.
AAAATGGCATCAATGAAAAAATTATGATGGAGGATACGGTTTTTTTGGCTTTTAAATGTATCTGCATCAGGAATTTCAACAATGGAACAGGAGTGGGATCGGTCACATAATTTTTGTAAAAGATCCATATTGACTTTTGCATCGCCGGTCACCTTTTTTTTTGAAGACAGTAAAAAGGCAGTAACATCAATCCCTTTTTCCATCAAATACCTTGCAATGACAAATCCATCTCCGCCGTTGTTGCCCCGGCCGGCTATTACGGCAATTTTTTTTGTTTTAATATTTTTAAATTTTTTCAGCAGAAAATCAAATGCACCCCTTCCGGCACTTTCCATTAGAACGACTCCGGAAATACCAAAAGTTTCAATGGCCTTTTTATCCATATCCTGAATTTGACCCGCTGTAACAAGATACATGTTATTTCTCCTTTAAATGGATTTTGTGAATGAAATCAATAGGGAAGTTTAATGATAAATTTTGTGTTTTTATCGGGGGTAGATTCCACCGTCATTTTCCCTTTATGGTCTTTGACGATGATAAAATAAGAGACTGATAGACCAAGACCTGTACCTTCTCCCACTGATTTGGTGGTAAAAAAAGGTTCAAACAGCCTTTTTTGGGTCTCTTCATCCATTCCCGGGCCATTGTCTTCAATTTCAATACAGGCCATGGTGTTTTCTTTATAGAGCCGCAAGATAAACTGAGGGGTAAATGAATCTTTTTTCTTTTCAAACAGAGCCTGCGACCCGTTTTTTAAAATATTTAAAAAGACCTGCTGGATTTTGCTTTTATCACAGAGAACAGGGGGGGTGGACGTATCAAATTCCTCAATGATATTGATGAGTTTGAAATCATACCGCTTTTTAAGATTATAATCACTTTTTGCAAGTTCAATGGTTTTCCTTAACAGCTTTGAAAGATCGTGAAATTCTAATATGGTATCGCTTTTTCTTGCAAAGGAAAGCATGTTTTTAACGATCCTTGCAGCCCTGTTTCCGGTTTCATTGATCAAATTAAGCTTGTCAAGGATATCCCTTTTTTCCATATACGCCCGGATAGCCTTCATTGAAATGCCGACTTCTTCTGCTGCCTTTTCATTGGCTGGGATATCCTGGGAAATCCTGTTGTAAATTACTTGGGCATTCTGCATCATGCCGGCAAGGGGATTGTTGATTTCATGGGCCATTCCTGCGGCAAGTCCACCAATGGAAAGCATTTTTTCCGACTGTATCATCATTTCTTCCAGGCGAACCTGGTCTGTGATGTCGTCCATTCGGATCACAACCCCGTCAACCCCGTTGGTAATCAAGGGATAAATAATAATATCCTCATATCGTGTTTCCTTATCTGTAGAATATTCCTGTTTTAATTGGGTCTTAATTTTGTTGTGTTGAATGCTCTCATTTATCTGATTCATATTTTGAGAGAGCCTTGGAAAGACATCTGCAAGGCTTTTTTCTTTTGCATCCGCTGCTTTTACACCTGTTTCAAGCTCTGCCTGGAAATTCCACTGGGTGACAAGACCTTTTTTATCCACACCGACAAGTATGGATGGCATTGAGTTAATAATATTATGAAGATAATTTTTTAGCATATCGCGTTCGTCAAGGGATAGTTTACGTTCGATGGCCAGGGCAATCTGGTTGGATACGGAGATGAGAATATCAAGATCTTTATGGCTGAAATAATTTGGATTATCATAACTTTGCACGGCAATGATCCCAAAGGGCACTTTTCTTTTCACTAAAGGAACACCCAGCCATATTTTGGGTGTGGTTCCCAATATCCTTCCCTGAGCAGCTCTTTTATTCAGCTGGGATTCATTTAAAAGCAGGGGGATCTTTTTTTGTAAAACCTCCCCGGTTAATGAGTTGGTCTCTGTAAAATAATCTTCGTATTCCGAATATCCATCATATTGATCCACAAAAAAGGGAATCGAAATTTTGTTCATGTCCTTTTTATAAATGGCAATGTAAAAGTTGGGCAATCCCATGAGGTTGTCCAGGGATTTATAGATGGACTCATACAGTTCATTCAGGTTAATGGTTGTGGTGACGGCATTGGAAATATCAAAGAGGGTCCGGGTCAGTTTTTCAGAAAATACCTTTTTATCGGATTGTTCTTCAAGTTCTGTAATACGCTTTTCAAGTTCTTCATATGTTGGTTTATTATCCATCACATGTCCTTAAAATTTATGTGCAATAAACCTGTTTCAAGTATCCTAAAATAATTGTCCAACAAGAAATTAAGTTAGTTTTACATAATTTTATTTAAATGAAAAGCCAATTGTAGGAATTTGACGGCATTTTACCATTTGGCAAAATGCTCTTCAACCACACCACCAACAGAAGAAAGATGAATGCAATAATTGTCACAGGTTTTTATTGAACCCTCGAATGACCCGCAAGGTTGTAGAAATTTGCTTTTTATAATGCCAAGATTATCATTTGCCCTTCTAATGCCTTCGGGGTTGAACCTAAGATTGATTAAATCGTCTTTACTTTTAATCTGCCACGGATTTTCAGGTTTTTTTGTGTCATAAGTAAATATGATTTCTCCTTGTTTTAAGGGTATTCCATTAATCCAGACTGTATTTTCCAGCAAACCGTTTTCATATACGCCCGAGGAAAAATTAAACCCGATTTGCGTTCCATCATCGGCAAAGCCTGCTCCACATGCCCAGTTCCAAAATGTTTGTCTGGGATAAAATCCATTGGTCCAGTCAAAGACGGCAAAGGTATTTTTTGAAGAAAGATCAAAGGTTTTTTTATTGATAGTGATCTTTCCTCGGGCTTTCAGCCCGGCGGTTTTACTTGTAAATGCAGGTCTGCTGCCTCCCATTGGCATTAAAAAGTGCATGGGTGATATGTGGCTTTCAGGTTCAATGACCTCAATATCGGCTTTGAGAGATCTGCCCGGCAGATAAAAACAGGCTTTAATCGTACTTGGGTTTGGGTTTTTATTATGGGTAAGGATTAATCTGCCCCGGAGGCTTTTGTAGCTGCAGATACCATTTTCAGGGTTTCGATCATATCGGACCTGTCCTAGGGGAGGAAATACCAGTGAGTGGTTCATCATTTTTTGTCGCTGCCGGTCAAAGCCAAAGGCAAAGGCGCTTGAAATATACCCGAGGTGCACCACTGCACATCCGAAAATAATATCCGGGTGAATAATACCCATATAACACCAGCGTTTTTCCTTAAATCGTTCAAGAGAAAAGAACTGGTTTTTTAAATTCAAAAGACCTTTGGTGTCGGGATAATTAAAATCGCCTGACCATTCACCATGGGGGGTGACACAATTGGCATCAGGCGACATTATTGCGTCACCTCTTTATACCTGAAACAGGAGACAAGATGATCATTGACCATGCCTACTGCCTGCATATGGGCATAGATAATGGTTGGACCGACGAATTTAAAACCCCGCTGCGTAAGATCCTTTGAAAAAGCATCGGATTCACAGGTTGCAGCCGGTACCTGATCAAGGGCTGTAAATTTGTTTATTTTGGGTTCCCCGTCTACAAAACGCCAGGAGTATTTGTCAAAAGATTCGAATTCTTCCTGAATCCTTATAAATGCCTGTGCATTTGTCACAGCCGCATTGACTTTGAGCCTGTTACGGATAATGCCCGGGTCCAAAAGCAGTTTTTCAATCTTAGCAGGAGTAAACCCTGCCACTTTTTTTACATCAAAATTGGCAAATGCTTTTCTATATCCCGGTCTTCTTTTAAGAATTGTCAACCAGGAGAGTCCTGCCTGTGCACCTTCCAAAATGATAAATTCAAAGAGCTTTTTATCATCATGAACCGGTACGCCCCATTCTTCGTCATGGTATTTGATGTAAATCGGATCATTCGCTGCCCAGGGACATCGTTCCATTTTTTATTTCCTTATGACGGCTCAGATAATAAAGCCCGATACACAGGCTTGAATCTATAGTCGAGTCCATTTTTCAAAATCAAATTACGAATGGTTTTTGATAATATCACTTATATTCAGCAATATAACACCTGCAACAATAATAAGAATCGAGATAATTTTTAACATACTTACCGGTTCCTTGAAATATGTCATTCCTACTATTGAAACTAATAATATACCCAAACCCGCCCAAATTGCATAAGCAAAGCTTAAATCAAAATCTTTTAATGCAAATATAAAAACACTGAAAGATATCCCCCAAAAAACAAAAGTCAAAATTGAAGCATATATGTTTGTGAATCCGTTTGATAATTTCATACAAGTAGAGCCACCAAGTTCTGTCAAAACACCTATAGATAAAAGAACCCAACGCATAAGAAACTCCCTTTATGATTTAATATATATGTTGTTTTATTCAATTGTTATACGGAATAGGCAGGCCTTGTCAATAAGGCAGCGGGATGTATTTATTTAAAACCATAAAAAATTTTGCTTTGATCATATGTTCAATTATAAACAGACTTTGATTTCACGATCAAAGTTAAAATAAATAAGAGCGATATTTTGACTTTTTTTAGGAAAGCAAATATATTATCTTTTAATTTTTTTAAAGTTGCATTATTGAAGAAAAGACTAATTTTTAAAGATATGGAAAAACCTGAGTATAAAATAGGATCAGGATACGATGTTCACGAGCTTGTGTCAGGCCCAAACCTGATCATTGGCGGCGTAAATATAGACTTTCACCGGGGGCTTTTGGGTCACTCCGATGCGGATGTGTTGATTCATGCCGTTTGTGATGCGGTTCTGGGTGCTGCGGGACTTGGGGACAT
>JAGLNZ010000008.1 GCA_023139225.1 Desulfobacula sp.
TAATACATGGCCAGGCTTTCATTAAGGTGATGCTTCCATTCATGGCAATGCAGTTTTCCTGTGGAACGGTATAAATATGGACAGCCTCCCATGCAGACAGGCATCAAAAGACAGTCTTCACATTCAAGATCAAAGGGATTGTGCTCATCCCAGCCCAAAGCATTTTTTTCCATTTGCCGGGTAATTGGCTTTATTAAATGGCCTATTTCAGCATCAGGATTTGCTGCATCGTTCCAGCAATTCACCAGACCACCGGAGGGAGTGACCACAAAGGCATTGCATTTTTCGGCCATACAATGGATATTCATTGCACGAGGCATTTTGAAAGAATTAAACCCCTTGTTAACCAGTTCCATTTCGGTTTCCAGCTCAAGGAGTGAGAAATCCTCATCTGACAGGCACTGGCTGGCAATATCCTGACACACATCAGTATAGGGATACGTTCTGCCCAGATAAGGATGTATGTTTTTCGCCAATCCGTCACTGGATAAAAGATCCAGCAATTCAGGGATGTATTTTCTGTTGGTTTCATCAATATTAATCCTCAAACTGACGGGTATGATTTTCGAGTTCTCCCGAAGATTTGAAATAATCTTATCAAAAGTTTTTTCGCCATTTATTCCCGGTCTTCTGCTGTCATGGATATGCTTTGGTCCATCCAATGTAATCTGGACTTTTTTAACCTTATTTTTATGCAGCCTTTTTGCATTTTCCCGGTTAAATAAAAACCCATTGGTTATAACCTGTGCGGAATACTTTCCATTTTTTTTGGCACAAATCTCATTAAAAGCCGATGACAGCCGTTCAATGGTTCCCATTTGTAGAAGCGGTTCACCGCCGAACCAGGTGACAAAAAGCTGAGCTTTCTCAGGCAGTCTATTGCTAATCATTTTTAACAAAGCGGCCTCAACTTCCAACGACATGGATTGAGGCTCATGCTTTTCATAGCAATAAATACAGCGAAAATTACAAGATAAAGAAGGAAGAATTGTCAGGTTGAGATTTTTAGGTATACACCGCTGTTGTAAATAGTCCTGTTTAATATAATCTATTTCAGATACTGATTCATTAATAAGAAAACCATTGTCTTTAAAGGCCTTCTTGATTTCAACAGCACGACCGCCGGACCAAGATTTGTTGGGCAAGTTGAGGATATCCTGGGCCAAAGAGGCATCCATGGAATCAAAGGCCAAAAGGCTGAGGGTAAAAAAGTTAAACCAGAGTGTGTTTTCTTCAGAAAGCACAACCTTGTAATTATAATCTGATGACTTCAATAATTCCATGGTGATATCCTGCTTTCTATTCTTTTTAAAAAATCATTGGGTCGACTTTCATATTTTTTTCTCCGGCTATATCAGCGACGCAACTGCGCAGGAGTAATCGCCCTTTTCTGCCTGATCATGGAATTCACCCGCCCGGCCAACTGCCGAGTATTAGTAATGTGAAAATAACTCATGAGATCCTGTACATATTGATCGGTCCTGAAACGGTTCAGCAGATCAGCAATCCCGGCAATATTTGCCTTTTTATCACTACATATTGTTAAATTCGGACAATCCTGGTCAGTACATTCATTGTCTCTGCAACCCCACAAATTGCCGCAGTCTTGATTATTACAGTCATTTACTGTACACGTGCCATCACCGTCGCCGCCATAACCCTGATCTGAACATACATTTTCAGTGCAAAAAGTCAGTGATGGGCATGACGTATCCGCATTGGCGCCGCATAAAGAAAAACTTGGACAGGTACTTGCCGCATTGCCACCCATCCCCCCAAATAAGTGGACTCCACAACCCATTCCTTTCATCCCTTTGCCTAAATCAGGTATTCGCATTTGGCTGACCGGTCTTAAAGGCGTGATCCTTCCGAATTCACTTTGAAAAACGCCTTTATTGTATCCGCTCAGTTTTACTTTCAGCATCTTGAGCTTGGTACGGGCAATATCTTTCACTTTGATAAATTTGGATGATTTAACAGTACCTGCCTTTGCGGAGAGTATCATTGTGAGTTCACTTACACTGATACCGGCAGATAGTGCGATCATTTTTAAAACCTTGCCCATTGCTCCTCTGCGGGTAATTTTTTCTTCTGACATGATATTCCTCCTTTTTTCCTTTTAAAAAATTAAAAATAATCCTTTAACAACGCTGTTAAAGGCTATGTCGGGGGTTAAACAGTGCTTCGCCGTCTCCGCTGGTTACACAGGGTCAAAAAAGAGGCAAGGCCCACAAGCACAAAAAGAAAACCAATTGCGATAGCAAACAGTGCACCGCCGGTTATTCCGCTTTTCAAAACGGCATTATGGGGATCGGCGGGATCATAATAGACCGTGACCGATTTCCCCGTGGGATAGTGTTCCAGATATTTCAGGGTTTTGCTTCTTTTTTGGCTGGCGTACTTGCTTTTGCCAAAACCGATTGTATCGCAATAATAATTTTTCCCGTTTACCCTGTATTTATAACCAAGTATGGCAACATACCTGATAGAAGACCTGCCGTTATGTGTTTCATTCCGGCGATCAATGTAAGAATTGCTGATCTGTCCATTAACGGTCGGCCACTTTCGGCTTTCATAGCCTTTTAACAATGCATTTCCACCAAAATATAAGGCAAGAATGCCTGCTAAGGGAAAAACCAGGGTGAAAATAATCAGGGTCCGATCTGGTTTGTTCTTTTGATCAACGCTCCCCGGTGGCACTCTTACTTCGTCACTGCCGGTATAATCCGCCGGTTTTGCAACCGATGCTTGAGGTTTAAAGGAAGGGAAAGCTGTGGGCTGGACAGCCGTTCGCTTCCTGTAAAAAAATCGAATAATTCGAATCAGGATAAAAACAACGATAGCGGCCACCACCATGGAAATGATGGGTGGCCCTGGGGCATTCCCTGGCTCTAAAGCAGAAACATTCGGTGTTTTGGGATCATAATAAACCTTGACCCGCATTCCCTTACCATATCGCCTGACTATACTTTCTGCTTTGTTTTTGTCAAGAAAGGTCCGGCCTGCGAAAGAAATACGTTCTCCAGAATATTCATTGCCTTCCACCGTATATTGATAGACGATGGCGGCAGTATGCTTCGGGTCTACATCATTGTTCTTGCCCAGATCTGTTTTTACGATGGAAGAAAGAATCTCTCCTTGTGTGATTGGCCACTTCAGACTCGCTTTTCCACTCTTATAGCGGCTCCATCCGTCCACTGTCACCATGATAAAAATAAATGCAAAGAAAAGAACAATAATCCCCAGGCATCCAATACCCGCTTTTTTAACAATAGAATTTTTTGCAGGCAGGTTATCCATAGCCACCTCCCTTTTAAAAACATTGCTCAAAACACAACTTTTGACAAAAGTACAATATTAATAAAAATAACCTATGTTTTTTTAGCAAACCCAAAGTCACAGATAGGTCACAGATCGAAAAAATAATTTGTAATAGTTTAGCGGCTTAAAAACTATGTCCCAAGCAGAACAAGTCTCTTGACAAATAATCTCTAAATTAATATTTCTATTTATAAAAGAGGAAAAATGGGGAAAAAAGAAACAACCATAAATAAAATAACCCCTCCCAAACTTCCAAAAATTGTTCTTCGGGAAAAGTTATTTGATCTGCTTGATGAAAAACAGCACTACCGGATTACCTGGATTTCCGGCATGGCCGGTTCCGGAAAGACCACTCTGGCTGCAAGCTATCTAAAAGCCCGCAACTATCCGTTCCTGTGGTATCAGATTGATGAAGGGGACAGTGATCCATCCACCTTTTTTTACTATCTGGGCCTTGCCGCGAAAAAGGCGTCTCCCAACAAGAGAAAGCCCCTGCCTCTTTTGACGCCTGAATATTTTATGGGCGTTTATGCATTTACTCAACGATATTTTGAAAACCTGTGTGACAGGCTTACACCACCTTTCTTTATTGTTTTTGATGACTATCATACTGTTCCCCTGGCAGCTCAATTTCACCAAATCTTTCTTGACGGAATCTCAAATGTTTCTCCGGACATCCATATCATTATATTAAGCAGAGCAAATCCGCCAACGGTCTTTGCCGGTATGACCGCAAACAACCAAATGAAAATCATCGGCCCGAACAACCTTCGCCTGAATATTAATGAGTCAAGAAAAATTGTAGCCATTGAATCAGGGAAAAGCCTTCCCGTGGAAACGGCTGAAAAAATCCACGAAAAGGCACAGGGATGGGCGGCAGGCATTATCCTCATTGCGAAAAGCATAAAAAAAAATGCCACACTGTCCGGTTGTCTTGATAAAATTGTCCCGTCTAATATCTTTGATTATTTTTCCGGAGAACTCTTTGACAAAATGGATGAGGCTACCAGGGATTTTTTGCTCAAAACGGCTTTTTTTTCCAAAATGACTGTTTCAATGGCAGAAAAACTTACCGGCCGGACTGATACTCATCATATATTATCCTCATTACGGCGTAATAATGTATTCACCGAACGATTTTACACATCAATTCCAACCTATCAATATCACTCGCTCTTCCGAAAATTCCTGACCACAAGGGCAACGGATACATATGGCCGGCAGGACATCATCCGGCTGAAACAGCGGGCCGCCACTCTCTCGGCTGCATCAGACCTGATTGATGATGCCATTGAACTCTTCTTTGAAGCCGGTGACATGACAAGCCTCAG
>JAGLNZ010000080.1 GCA_023139225.1 Desulfobacula sp.
GGGGAAGAAAGTGATCTATCTGCAAGTTATCACTACCTTGAATCAAGAATTCACATTAAAGACAAAAATTATCAAAAAGCCATTGCCTCACTTAAAAAGGCACTTGCCAAAGACCCCAATTCATTTGTGATAACCCGTGACCTGGTCCGGTTATACTTAAGACAAAAAAATGACAAAAAAGCGTTGGAACTTGCAGAAAAACTGGTCCGGCAAAGCCCTGATAATGTGGATGGGCTGCTGCTTCTTGTTCAGTTAAAAAAAAATTCAATTAAAGAAGAAAAACTGGTCAAAATTTTAAACAGGATTCTTGTGCTTGACCCAAAAAACAAGGAAACATTTCTTCGTCTTGGCAAAATTTATATGGAGAAAAAAAATCACTCCGAAGCCCGGATACTGTTTTCAAAAATGATTGAGCTGTTCCCTGACTATTATGTTGCCTGGTTTTATCTGGGCGAGGTCTCTTGGGCTGAAAAACAGTATGAACTTGCAAAAATCCAATTTTTAAAGACCATCGAGCTTGAGCCGGATCTTATTGAGCCAAGGTTTCAATTGATAAAAATTTACAGCATGAAAAATAATTCCAACAACAAAAAAAAGACACTTGAAATTTATAAGGAGATTCTTGAAATTGAGCCGGATAATCATCGGGCACTATTAGGGATGGCCCTGTATTATTTTAAAAATAACATGAAAGCAAAAGCAGCAGGCCTGTTCACTAAACTTGGCCGGGATGTTGATAGTAATTCCAGACTGGTTATGGTTGCTGTGGACGAATATATATCCGGTAAAAAATTTAATGATGCTGTCATTGTCTTTTCCCAAATGCTTAAAAACAACCCTGACAATTCTACTCTGAATTTTTTTGCGGGCATGGCTTATGAAGCCATCGAGGATTTCAAAAAAGCCATCTTTTATTATTTGAAAATCAGGCCGGAACATTCCCAATACAAGAAGACTATTTTAAGTATTGCTTTTCTCTATAAACAACTTGGGGAAAAGCAGACCGCCATAAATTATCTTGAAAACAAGCATGAAACCCTTCCCAAAGACATTGATATTATTATCTATCTTGCCTCATTTTATGAAAATGATAAAAACTATAAAAAAGCAATAAGTCTTTTAAAAAAAGGACTGGAAGATTCTCCTGAAAACACATCACTATTGTTCAGGCTGGGAGCGGTACAGGATAAGGCGGGCCTTAAAACGGAAAGCCTTGGCACCATGAAAAAGATTATTGAAATTGATCCAAAGGATGCCAGTGCATTAAACTACCTGGGGTATTCATATGCAGATCAGGGAATTATGCTGGATGAAGCGCTTTTGCTTATCAAAAAAGCCTATGAACTTAAGCCCGATGACGGATATATCACCGACAGCCTGGGCTGGGTTTATTATAAAAAAGGGGATTACACAAAAGCCGTGGAATACCTTGAAAAAGCCGCCGAATTAACTTCTTTTGAGACCATTATATCCGATCATTTAGGCGATGCTTATCAAAAGACAAATCAACTAAATAAAGCCTTAGATGCCTATAAAAAGGCTTTATCCAATGCCAAAGACAACGATGAAAAAAAAGTTATCGAACTGAAGAAAAAAATCAAAGCTGTTCAAAAAAAGATAAATGACTAAGCAAAACCCTTTATCAAACCTGATTTATATTACCGCCTTTTTCCTTATTATCTCGGGGTGTGCATCTTTGCGGCCTGCCACCGACCCTTTACTTGACAATAAAGCCTTTGACCTTGCAACCAAGGCCGGATCATTCAATAAGCATATTGTCGCAAGCAAGGGGACAGGCTGGGCAATGCTTGAAACAAAAACCAAGAAGGAAAAATTTAAAATTGCCTGGGCTGCGGTCTTTCCCAACAAAATCAGGATCACCTTTCTTTTATCCGGCCATCCCATAGAAACCATTATTGCCACAGGAGAAAAAATCACTTTTGTTTCACATACCAGGGCTCATGCAAAATACTCGTATAACTCAAAGGACCCGGACATGAAAGGGTATGTCCATGTTCCCATCAAACTGTCTGAAATGATTCTGGTTTTACTCGGTCGTTTACCTGTAAAAAAATTTGACGATGCCTATTTTTCACCATTGGATTCATCCTTATCCACTATTATACTAAAACAGGACTGGAAGGCCTTAACACAGCATCTCCATTTTACCGGCAAAGGGAAAATCAATAATCTTACGTCCACGGACATATCAGGAAACCTTTTGTATGAAATGACTATTATAAAATATAAAACATATAATTTTGCCGATATTCCGGTTAAAATACAGATCGAAGACAGTGATAACAGGAAACTGATAATTGAGATCACAAACTTCCATCCCAATCCCTCCATAAAAGAGTCTGTATTCCAGTTGACAGACTCAAGATAATGATCATTATTTAGGTGATTTACAAACAATTTTTCTCAAAGGAGATGTTATAAAATGATTCACGATAATGTAGACAAAGCCAAACAAGGAAGCAGCTGCCCGTCACAGGCCGGCCAGCAGGACATGGCTGCCAAACAAAAACAGGAAGATGCGGCAATTAAAGCCTCTCTTGCAAAAATAAAACATAAAATTTTTGTCTTAAGCGGAAAAGGCGGCGTTGGTAAAAGCAGTGTATCTGCAAACCTTGCGGCAAAGCTTTCTAAAAAAGGGTATAAAACAGGACTGATGGATGTTGACGTCCACGGTCCGTCCATTGCCGGGATGCTGGGGCTGACCGAACTCTTAGAAATTTCCAAAGACCAGCTTCTAATCCCGAAACTGGTCAATGGCAACCTCAAGGTTGTTTCTGTCCAGGCATTGATGCAGGACAAGGACCAGGCCATTATCTGGAGAGGTCCTGCCAAAACAGGCATGATCAAACAATTTATCAGTTCTGTGGATTGGGGAGAGCTTGACTTTCTGATTATTGATGCACCTCCGGGAACCGGTGACGAACCTTTGACCGTTGTGCAGGCCATACCCGAAGCTTTAGGCGTGGTGGTCACAACACCCCAGGAAGTGGCTTTAGCAGATATTAGAAAATCCATTTCATTTTGCAAAACAGTTCACTTAAAAACCCTTGGTATTGTAGAAAATATGGCAGGATTCAAATGCCCTCACTGCAATGAGTCCATTGACTTATTCAGCTCAGGCGGCGGTGAAAGGACAGCAAAATCCTCAGGTCTTGATTTTCTAGGCTCTCTTCCCTTTGACACCCAGGTAGTCGCTTCAGGAGACAATGGTATTCCCATGATGTTCCAGGACAAAGCGACTGAATTTACCAAAGCATTTGATACTATTGTGGAGAACATCCTTAAACAATTGTAAATACACTATTGACTGATAATTTTGAAAAGGCCAGGAAATTAAAAGATCTTCTGAATCGCAGGGAGAAAGAAAATCTTTGTCCCCTGGCCTGTTTCAGCCATACCGCCCAAAGACGCCACAAGGAAAAATATACTGAAAACGAATACCGTCAAGCCTTTTCTGCAGACGCTGACAGGATTTTAAATTCCCTTGCCTTTACAAGGTATATTGATAAAACCCAGGTTTTTTCCCTGATCAATAACGATCATCTTACCCACAGGGTCATCCATGTCCAGCTGGTTTCAAGGATTGGCCGGACTATCGGCCGATACCTGGGATTAAACGAAGACCTCATTGAAGCGGCAAGCCTGGGGCACGATATTGGACATACCCCGTTCGGGCATGATGGTGAACGCTTTCTCTCAAAACTGACCCATGAACATGGTGCCGGCTTTTTCCATCATAATCTTCAAAGCATCCAGTTTCTCGACAGGATCGAAAAAAACGGCAAGGGCTGGAATTTAAGCCTTCAAACCATGGATGCTATTATCTGCCACAATGGCGAAGTCCATTCAAAACAACTTGTTCCGCAAAAAAACAGGTCGTTTA
>JAGLNZ010000081.1 GCA_023139225.1 Desulfobacula sp.
CAGCATCGAAAAAAAGGCCTTGTCTCTTTTGACATCACGGTAAAAGAGACCAACCTGAATATCCAGGCTCAAACCGACCTGACGGATAAGGCAATAAAATCCGTATTAAATTCTAGAAATTATATTGAAACCTATATAAAACTGCATCCTGAATTTGCAACATCTCTTGTCCCCATACAGGATCCAAATCCTGCACCCAAAATAATCCATGATATGATTACGGCGGGAAGATTAGCCGATGTCGGCCCCATGGCGGCTGTGGCAGGCGCTGTGGCGGAATATACAGGAATGCATTTATTAAATACTTCCAATGAAATTCTTGTGGAAAACGGGGGCGATATTTTTATTAAATCCGACTCTGAAACCATTTTCAGTATTTATGCCGGCAAGTCTCCTTTCAGCATGACCACTGGTGTCCTGGTAGAAAAGAGAGACAAACCCTTTGGCATGTGTACCTCTTCGGGCACACTGGGCCATTCAAAAAGCTTTGGCAGAGCTGATGCAGCAACTGTGCTGAGCGATTCATGTCCGCTGGCTGATGCCACGGCCACAAAACTTGGCAATATGATATCAAAGGCAGATGATATCAAAGATGCCATTGATGCCGGCAAAGCCATACCAGGGATCAGGGGAATTGTGATCATTAAAGGGGAAAATATCGGCTTATGGGGAGATCTTAAGCTTGTTAAATTATCTGTATAAAATAATTTACGCAGTCACCGATTCCAATGCCCGGGGGAAATATAATGAAAAGCGGGTACCTTTCCCGGGCTCACTTTCCACTCTGATATATCCGTTCAGGCTGTTAACAATACCCTGCACCATGGCAAGGCCAAGTCCTGTGCCCTCTCCCTTTTTTTTAGTTGAAAAATACGGATCAAAGATTTTTTCAATGTCAGATTTCATTATTCCTTTACCTGTGTCACTGATGTCCAGTCTAACATAATTGCCCGGCTTAATATCGCCATCTATTGAACCATTCATTGAGTCTATTTTTATTTCAGACAATAAGATACTGATTTCACCGTTATCTTCACCAATTGCATGGGAAGAATTGGCACACAGATTCATAATGACCTGGTGTATTTGGGTCGGATCAGCCATGATAGGTCTGCACTGATCCTGAATACTGATATTAAACTCTATCATTTTAGATATGGCCGGTCTTAAAAGTTTGAGGACCTCTGTTATAATATACTGAACCTTAACCTCCTCTATCTCCTGGTCCGTCTGCCGGGAATAGGTCAGTATCTGAGAAATCAGGCTTCTTGCCCGGTTCCCGGCTTTGGTTATTTGCTCAATATAGGGGGTTGCCGGGCTGCCCGGCTCTAATTCTATTTCCACCATATCCAGATTGCCTAATATGGATACCAAAATATTATTGAAGTCGTGGGCAATCCCTCCTGCAAGCGTTCCTAGTGCTTCCATTTTATGAACTTTCCTGATTCTTGATTCCAGAAACCTTTTTTGTGTAATATCCTGTGCAATCCCTTCGATTGAAACAACATGACCGTTCTTGTCACATATGGGTTCTTCGGTCACCTCAAGTCTTCTGATACTGCCGTTTTGATGGAAGACCTCCAGTTCATAAGCTGATTGTTTTTTCCCCTGCAAACCAAAATTTTTATACTCCTTTGCCTTATCATTCACAGGATTTGCTGTCATATACTTTGAATAATGAAAAGAAAATTCTTCTATTGTATACCCCAGTATAATGGTGACGGAAGGGCTCAGATACGTAAAACCACCATTAACATCATGGCTGTAAAAAAAATACTTGTCTCTCAATGCCTCGACAAGTCTTTTATATTTTTCCCTTTCCGCATCAAGGTCTTTAACCTTTTTATCAAGCTTTCGGGTCAAAACATTGGTATATTTCAGTTCAATATCCTGGCTGCTTTTTTCGCTTTCTGGATCATCAAAAAGCCTGCTATCTGATGTATTCATGATGATTGTTTCAACCTTCTCAAGTAAAAGATCTATTTCCATGGGTTTGACAAGAAAAGCCGCACACCCGATATCCATGGCAAGCTGCCTGTCTTTGGGATCAGTATAAGTTGCCGTATAAAACACAAAGGGAATATCCCTGAAGCGTTTATCCGCCTTAAGTTTTTTACAAAGCGTGTATCCATCCATTTGCGGCATTAAAATATCTGAAATGATCAGGTCCGGAATAGATTTTTCAATGGCAGCCATGGCCTCTACGCCATTGGTAGCACTTGTAACCTCATGCCCGGATAATGCAAACACATTCATCAGAAGGATTCTTGAATCCTCATCATCTTCAACAACTAATAGTTTCATAAACATTCTCCTAAAACCTTTTTTATCTGACCAATAAACTGCATGGGGTCAATAGGTTTTTCAATATATCCGTCACATCCTGCTTTCAATAATCTTTGCCTGTCTCCTGCCATGGCATAGGAAGTAACGGCAATAACAGGAATCTTGTTTGTAGTTTGAGAATTTTTCAGTATGCTTAAAACCTTGGTCCCCGATATATCAGGCAGTTGTATATCCAGCAAGATAAAATCAGGGTTTAATTGTACTGCCATATCGACTCCCTTTCCCCCGGTTTCTGCGCAGATTGTTTTATACCCGTTTTTTTCAAGGATAAAGGTGATCAATTCCATATTATTTTCATTGTCTTCAATGATCAATGCACGCATTCTTTTATTTCTCCTGCTCTGATTTATCCAATTTTTTGGGAATCCTGAGCCCAAAGGTGCTTCCTTTTTCCAATTGGCTTTCCACCATAATCGTTCCGTTTAATATTTCAGTCACAAGTTTCCGGGTCAGATAAAGCCCTAA
>JAGLNZ010000082.1 GCA_023139225.1 Desulfobacula sp.
CATCAGGTCATTGGGACAAATATACATACATGCGGTTTTGTCCCCACCTTTGCAGCCGTCACATTTTTCTGCAATTACAAAAGATGGCATTTAAAATACCTCCATAATTTAAGTTAATCAAATTGCACAATACCGTTGTGCTACTATTTTATTTCAATAAAACAGGCTGTAACCGTTACTGTTCAGCCTGGCAATCCTTAAGTCTGTTTTAAGGTTAAAAAAATTTAAATCAAATACTAATCCAAGCTATACATAAACGTTATCGAAATAGCACTCTCTAACTCTTTTTGTCAAGAATTTTTCAAAAAAGATTGGCCTTGTTTTTCAATTGTTTTTGTTATTTTATAAAATAACAATATGTATAAAATATCAATAGGATAAGATACAATATATAGTGGACATCCCAGAGTAAAAAGAGACTGGAAATCTAAAAAAAATACTGATAATCTATAAAGACAAAGAATTTACGTCTGAATAAACAAAAAGGAAAACAAATGACAGAAGATATGATACCGGTAAGTCCCCAAAATTTAATGAATTTTAATTGCCATTATAAAAATGAATGTTTTAACGACTGTTGTCGTGATTTGAATCAGGCTTTGACACCCTATGATGTTTTACGATTGAAAAATAATCTTGGGATGTCCTCACCCGATTTTTTAAAGACCTACACCTCTCTGCATTACGGGCCGGGCTCTGGTTTGCCGGTCATCGAATTTAAACCCAACCCGGCTACGGGTTATGCATGCCCCTTTGTTACCGCTGATGGATGTTCCGTCTATGAGGACAGGCCAGGCTCCTGTAGAATGTACCCTCTTGCCCGGGCCATTGCACGATCAAGACAAACCGGGGAAATTACCGAATATTTTGCCCTGATTGAAGAGCCTCATTGCAAGGGATTCGGCAAAAAGACAGGACAGACGGTTAAAGAATGGCTTAAAGGCCAGAATGTTGATAAATATAATGAAGAGAACGACAAACTCATGGAATTGATCAGCCTTAAAAACCAGATTTTGCCCGGCAAGCTCGAAGGAGTTCAATCTGATATGTTTTATCTGGGCTTATATGATCTGGATGAATTTCTAAAACAGATTGTTGAAAAAGACCTCTTAAGTGAATTCAGTCTTTCCAAAGATCTCCTGGCGAGAATCAAAACAGATGATGAAGCATTGCTGAACCTCGGCATTGACTGGGTGAAATTTAAGCTGTTCGGTATAAAAATGGCCTATGGAGAATAAATTTCATGCAAATTAAAGGAAAAGTCGCCCTGGTTCTGGGGGCAGTTAAAGGTATTGGAAAAGGGATCGGTATTGCCCTTGCACACCAGGGTGCAAAACTCGTACTGACGCGCCATGACTGGGAAGACGATTTTGATAGTATGGAAAAAGATTTTTTGGCATCCAAAGCCGATCACATGATCATTACCGCAGATTTGCGCAACATTAAAGATATTGAAACGCTTGCTTTAAACATTGAAGAAAAATATGGCCGTCTGGATATTCTGATTAACAATATTGAACGTGGCGGCTGGCCTACGGTTCATGGTGAATATATAGAAGATCAATGGGATCTTGAGATTGAAACCACTCTTAAAGCCAAACAATGGGTGTTTACTTGTGTTTTTCCCCTGTTAAAAAAAGCCAGGAAGGCTGTGGTCATCAATATATCTTCCATCGCGGGTATTGTCGGGCGGTCAGGCCCTGCCGCGCTTGTCTTTAATGACGGGTATGCCGCTGCTAACCGGGGTATTTCAAGTCTGACGGAAACCTGGGCCCGCCTGGGTGCACCCCATATCCGGGTCAATGAAATTATGCTGGGTGTTTTTGATACCCGGCATGCCAAAGGTACCCGTGGATGGACTCAAGTCCTTACGGAAGAGGAAAAGCAGTCTTTGATTGATCACACCCTGTTGAACCGAACAGGAACCGTAGATGATGTGGTTAAAGCCTGCCTGTTTATCATTAAAGACGCACCCTACATGACCGGCAGTATTTTAAGGCTTGACGGCGGCTATGTGCTTGCCGGGGAAAATATTCCCCCCATGCCCGGAGGAATTCTTTAAGTCGTCAAAGGTGGCGGGTAAATATAAAACAGGCTTGACTTATGTCACCAACCGGTGATATGCTTATTTTCATTTTGAAAAAGACTATTGGAGAAGCGGTGGTTAAAAAACAGCAATTAAAAATAAGAGACAGACAAATTACAAGCCGGCGCTTGATCAGCGCCGTGGGAAGTCTTTTGGCCAAAAAAGGATTTAAG
>JAGLNZ010000083.1 GCA_023139225.1 Desulfobacula sp.
GACTTCTGGCCGTCTTCATTGGAGCTGGCAGGGGGTGATCTGAAGAAATTTTCTCAGATGCCTATGGATGAAAGATTATCGGTCTTTGCATCCAATTTTATCAGGTCCCTCCGTAAAAGGCCTTTGACACAAGCCATTATGGCATGGGAAATTATTGAACCCAATGATTTGACCGAGGAATTGGAACGGATAAGAGAACAAAGCATCATAGAATTTTTTCAAATGTTTTTTTTAAAAGATGAAATCCAAATTGATTTACAGGCAATTATCATGCTGATTGGGGCTGCCATCAGTTATCTTGTGATACGTTCCAAAAACATTGATCTATACGGCGGGCTGGATCTTGGATCTGATCAGGGCTGGGAGCGTATAGAAAAAGCGATTGAAACTATAACCCATGGTGTTTTGAACAAAAAATAGCATATATTTTTTTATATAAAAAGTCACTATCCGGTGACAAAATAAAGGGGAATGAAAATGAATAGAAGGTGTTTTTTAAAAAAAAGTGTAGCTGCAACGAGTGTCATCATGAGTTCAGGGTTTATGCTTGCATCCTGCAGAAGAGCTTTAAGGACAGATCTAATGGGCATAGATAACCGATCGGCAAAAACAGGGAAGCTGGCCCCGGATTTTTATAAAATTTTATACTATGCTTCCCTGGCACCAAGCGGCCATAACAGCCAGCCCTGGTTTGTGAAAATGACAAGTGCAACAGAATGGATTGTTGGTTCAGATTCAAACAGGTGGCTGCCGGAGGTGGACGGTTCAAACAGGGAAGCGATGCTTTCCATTGGAGCCTTTGTTGAAAATCTTGTCCAGGCAGCCTCAGTATTCGGATATCGTGTTAAAACAACAGTGATTGCCCAAAATCCTTTTGATCCAAATGTTGTTAAATTGAATATTTCCAAGTCAAAACCCCTGGATATTTCCCTGCAAAAAATTGTTGCAAGAAGAACAGTGAAAAACAATATGCTCTCAAAAGAATTAAAAACATCGGATGTAAATGATTTTTCAAAATCTGTTGACAGCCATCTTGTTTATTTCCCAGGCGGAACAGATCATGCCGGGCTCATGGATAAAGAGGCAGTGGCTAATTATGTTATTCAGTCGAATAATAAAAAGGCCATGAAAGAATTGGCTTACTGGGTCCGTTTGAAAGATGTTGATGCTAAAAAGTATCGAGACGGCCTGACCACTGACGGTATGGAAATCACTGGAATGGCCGGATGGTATGTTCGACATTTTATGGATAAGAAAGATGTGATGAGTAAAGCTTTTTGTGATAAAGGCATTAAAAAAACAAAAGCACAGGTCAAAGAAGGGGCCGGCTGGCTCGTAATCACCAGTGATGGTAATACAGTGACAGATCTTATTGAAACAGGCAGAAGATTTCAAAGGATGGCATTGTCAGCCCGGGAAAAAATGATTGCCATCCATCCCATGACCCAGACATTGGAAGAAAAATATGGTCAGAAGAATATAAAAAAAAATCATCACCCAGGTATGATACCCCAGTTCATGCTCAGGGTGGGATATCTAAATAAATATCCTGATCCGGTTAGTTTAAGACGGCCGGTTGAATGGTTTGTCAGAAGCTAGATTATTATTTTTTATCGCAGCGCTCAAAAAATGGCCGACTATCATTTAGGTTTTATGGATGATTCCTTTAATAATATGGGTCAGCTTTCTGGGATCATGCCTGACAATCATTGCATTGGTATCCAAAACATCAATCAGGTGTATTTTACGGTGGTCCCAGAAAGGATCTGCGGTATCTATATTGACGAAATCTGATTTTTGTTCGGAATAGATATCAAGTATTTTCTGTATGGGTTTTGCACTATTGCCAATGATACCGTTAACCTGTCGTCCGAGACACTCTTCCAGTTTTATGACAAAATCTTTTCCTGAAAATTTATGGGTCTCTCCAAATTTTGTCATAATATTAATGGTGAAATAAATTTTTGCCGATGTTTTTTGCAGAGCTTTTTTGACTCCCGGAACAATAAGGTTGGGAATAATACTGGTAAACAGATCACCCGGTCCGATAAAAATATAGTCAGCCTTTTCAATGGCATCTAAAACAGGTGGATATACGGAAATTGAGTCATGATGATGGGGGACCAGAAATACATCTTTTATTCGTTCACGCTGGGTTCCGCGGGGCAGATCAATGGCTTCTTCACCATAGATTCTATTTCCGTCTGTCAGCTCGGCAACCAGGGTAGCCCGATCTATTGTAACCGGAAGGATGGTGCCGTCCACATTGAGTATTTCAGCAAGGGCAGCAACGCCTGCAGGAAAATTGCCCGTATATCTTGAGAGCATTGTTAAAAGCATATTGCCGGCGCTATGGCCTGCCAGACGGCGATCCTTTTGAAATCGTTTCAATAGGATGGAGCGGCAGGCATCCTGGTATGGTGACAAAGCAAGGATGCATTTTAAAATATCCCCCGGTGGAAGAATTCCAAGCTCATCTCTTAATCTGCCCGTACTTCCACCTGAATCCACCATGGAAACGATGGCCGTTATCTGTGTGTCTTCTAAATCCCTTATCCCGGACAATAAGATAAATTGACCACTGCCACCACCAATGGTGACAATTTTTTTTTCTATGGTTTCCATGGAATTCCTTTGTAAAAATATTATTGTGAAATCAGCATTTGAGCAACAGTCTCTTTTATTTTACCGATTTTATTTAAGTCCTGCCGAAACATCATCTCTATTTGAGCCATTTGTTGATAAAAAGGTGTCCTGTCAAATTTGATGTATGCTTTATCATAAAACAAGCCGGCATTACAACCCGGTCCTTTGACAGGTTCACACCCTGGTTTGCTCAGTTCATGGGGCAGTCCGTGAAGCCTGCAGATCATTGGCCTGTAAAGGTATAGAAGGCAGTGGCCGTTTTTATTAACAGGGCAGTAAATTTTCAGAGTTTTTATTTCAGA
Source organism: Desulfobacula sp. (assembly GCA_023139225.1). Lineage (GTDB taxonomy): Bacteria > Desulfobacterota > Desulfobacteria > Desulfobacterales > Desulfobacteraceae > Desulfobacula. The sequence goes on from JAGLNZ010000083.1 coordinate 2,949, forward strand.
GTTTTGGGGAAAGGTTTTTTTGCAATAGTTTGTGGCCCTGCCTAAAATTTTTTCTTTTTTATTATGATCAAGCTGATTAAAGCCATGGAGCAAATAAGCCTTTTCAATATAAGTATGGTGAAAAAATAAAGATTTACAGCAATTGTCTTCACATCCGTTGCATTTAAAATGATAGCCGGCAGCAACCTTGTTCCAGGTTTTATCCATGGTGTTGTAAAGATCTGCAAGGGATTTAAATGTTTTATCTGTCATGGCGGCTTAAATCAGACTAGAGGATTGGGCAGGAAAATTTTGGAATGCAGGGCCATGGCATACCGGTCTGTCATGCTTGCGATTAAATCACAAACAGAGCGTTTAATGACGTTTTTTGAAGGGTCCCATGGTGCCATTTCCATTTTTTCCAGCTCTTTTTGCAGAGCACCAGGATCATTTAACAGGTAATTATAAAGACCTATGATCACCTTTTTTGCTTTTATAAATTCATTGTGAACGGCTGGTGAACGATAAACTTTATCATATAAAAATTTTCTTAATATGATCATGGCATGGAATGTATCCTGGCCCATATCAAGGACAAATTCACCATTTTGGGGGCCACTGTTATACACTAATTGCTCAATCATAATGCTGGCTCTCTGGGAGTGTGTTTTTCCCAGTTTTTTAATACAGATGTCAGGAACATCAGTTGACAAGATGACCTTGCCTCTCAAGGCATCATCAAGGTCATGGTTTAAGTAGGCAATGATATCCGCCACCCTGACAATTCTTCCTTCGACTGTGATAGCGGTTTCACCGGGGGTTGCCGGAATGATATTACCAAATCCTTTGGAGTGTTTGAGGATGCCGTCCCTGACTTCCCAGGTCAGGTTAAGGCCTTTTCCTGAGTTTTCAAGGGAATCTACCACTCTTAGACTTTGATAAGCGTGAGAAAAATGGGGTGAATAAATCTCGATTAGAGCGGTTTCACCACCATGGCCAAACGGCGTGTGGCCCAGATCATGAGCCAATGCAATAGCTTCGACAAGGTCTTCGTTAAGATGCATGGCTCTTGCAATGTTTCTTGCAATTTGTGCCACTTCAAGCGTATGGGTGAGCCGGGTCCGATAATGATCACCCAAAGGGGAGAGGAAAACCTGTGTTTTGTATTTCAAGCGTCTAAAAGAGTTTGAATAGACGATTCTGTCTCTGTCAAGTTGGAAAGGCGTTCTGATATTGCAGATATGTTCTTCTTCTTTTCGCCTTGTGGCATTGGCACTTAAGGTGCCATATTCGGAGATAAAGCTTTTTTCTCTGATCTGAAATTGTTCCCGGATGGAAAGATTTTCATTCAAAGGATTTTTTTGTATAGTTCTTTTCTTTTTTGCTTCCATAAATTAATATTGAATATTTATTGAAATTTAATAAAATACAGTATTTATCAAAAAAAGCAAGTTAAAGGCCTGTATTTATGTTGCTCATATGGTGCAGGCTTTGTAAAGGGTTATTTCATTTGGGAGAGATGATTTAAATTGGAACACGAATATTATATGGGGTTGGCACTGGAACAAGCCCAAAAAGCATTTGACAGGGGTGAATTCCCGGTGGGGTGTGTGATTGTGCAAACTGGAAAAGTGATTGCAAGCGGTATAAGGCAGGGGACAACTCCGGATAAATTATTTTTCAGTGAAATCGATCATGCCGAGATAAGGGCTTTGAAACATCTTGAAACTATTGATACTCAATTTGAGCCTGAAAAATCCACCCTTTTTTGTACCATGGAACCCTGTTTGATGTGTTTTGGTGCCATTATACTGTCCGGCATTAAAAAAATAGTATATGCTTATGAAGACCCCATGGGGGGCGGAACGATGTGTGATTTGGAAAAATTACCACCTTTATATAAAAAGTGTGGAATTGATGTTGTTTCTGGGGTGTTGCGCCAAAAAAGTCTTGATCTTTTCTATGATTTTTTTAATAAAGAGACAAATTTATATTGGAAGCACAGTTATTTGGAAGAATATACTCTGGAACAGAAAAGAGAAGGATTACAAAGTAAATAATCCTTGCATTTTTTTGGACAAGCTATTATAATCGCTGGGTTATACTTGTTCTATCAAAAATAAATATAGAATTGTGCAGTTGCAGGAGGTGTGAAAATAGCTAAGAGAGGAAGACAGGATCAGACAAGTGTGAATAAGGGAATCCGGGCCAGCCAGGTTCGTGTTATCGGTTCTGATGGTGAACAGATAGGAATTGTGCCCATTGAAGAGGCATTAAGGGTTGCCGGTGAAGAAGATCTTGATTTGGTTGAGGTTTCACCGGAGGCAAATCCGCCTGTCTGCAAGATAATGGATTTTGGAAAATTTAAGTACGAGCAGACCAAAAAAAAGCAGGAGGCTAAACGGAAACAGAAAAGTACTCAGATTAAGGAAATAAAGGTAAGGCCAAAAACAGATGACCATGACCTTGAAACCAAGGTCAGGCATATTGAGAAATTTATCAGCAAGAATGATAAGGTAAAAATTACCCTGGTTTTCAGAGGAAGGGAATTCATACTTAAAGAGCAGGCCAATAAGGTTCTGGAAAAAATTGTTGTCCTGACCGAAGCGTTTGCGCAGGTCGAGCAGCATCCAAAGTTTGAGGGCCGCGTCATTACCATGCTTTTAGGACCTAAATAATCTAAAATTATTTTATAAAAATAGCAAGACTGCTTGAAGATACATAGTAAATGTATGGTGGTATATTGTGCGTTCTTAACTGTATACCGCCATCTTTTTTTTAGAAACCGCAATACTATAGAGAGGATAAAATGCCTAAGATTAAAACATGCAGAGCAGCTGCCAAACGTTTTAAAAAAACAGGATCAGGGAAGTATAAATTTAGAAAATCCCATGCCAGCCACATATTAACCAAAAAAAGTACTAAAAGAAAAAGATCTTTCAGGTTAGATAATATGGTTGATCAGGATAATATGAAAGAGGTCAGGCGGTTGTTGCCCAATGGATAGAAATTATTAAGATTTGAGGAGTTTGACAAAATGAGAGTTAAAAGAGGGTTTAAAGCAAGAAGACGTAGAAATAAAGTTCTCAAGCTTGCAAAAGGGTTTAGAGGCGGAAGAAGTAAATTATACCGCACAGCTGCAGATGCTGTTGATAAAGCATTGATGTATGCCTACCGGGATAGAAGAGTGCGTAAAAGAGATTTTAGAAAGCTTTGGATTGTAAGAATTAATGCAGCAGCAAGAATGAACGACCTGTCCTACAGCAAATTTATAAATGGTCTTAAATTGGCAGGCAGTGAGTTGGATCGTAAGGTATTGGCTGATCTGGCAATTTCTGATCCAACAGGTTTTTCCCAGTTGGCATCACTTGCCGGTGCACAAGCTTAACTGGATGAAACGATTTGTGGGGGTATTTTGCAAAACAGTATTATTGATATTGAGAAAGAGGCCTTTGAAAGCATAGAACACTCCGACGATTCGGATCAGCTTGAACAGCTTTCCATTAAATATCTTGGCAGAAAGGGCGTACTCACTAAATTTTTGAGAAATATTTCTTCTCTTTCTGAAGATGAACGTCCCAGTGCCGGCAAGAATGCAAATATTCTTAAAGGAAAGCTTGAAAAAGCGTTTAAGACCGCCTTTTTAAAACTTGAGACTTTTGAGGATAAGGATTTTACAGGTATTGATGTGACACTTCCGGGGCGGCCGGCCCTGCGAGGTTCTCTCCATCCGATAACCCAGGTGGCTAAAGAGATTTCTGATATTTTTTTAAGGCTTGGGTTTGATATTGCAGAAAGTCCGGAAGTTGAAACGGATTATTATAATTTCGAGGCCCTGAACATTCCTAAATATCATCCTGCAAGAGATATGCAGGATACCTTTTATGTGTCGGAAAATATTGTCTTAAGAACTCACACTTCTCCGTCGCAGCCCCGTGTGATGGAAAGCACCAAGCCACCCGTAAGAATTATTTCACCGGGAAAGGTTTTCAGATGTGATTCAGACATCACACATACTCCCATGTTTTATCAGATCGAAGGCCTTATGGTGGATGAAAACATCTCTTTTGGTGATTTAAAAGGGATTCTAACCACCTTTGTCCATCAATTCTTCGATAAAGACACCTCTTTAAGATTCAGGCCCAGTTTTTTTCCGTTTACCGAACCCAGTGCTGAAGTTGATATCCGTTGTGTTATGTGCAGGGGAGAAGGCTGTCGAATCTGTTCAAAAACCGGGTGGCTCGAAGTATTGGGTTCCGGGATGGTACATCCTGCTGTTTTTGAAAATGTGGGATATGATACGGATAAGTATACCGGATTTGCTTTTGGTATTGGTATCGAGCGTATGGCCATGCTCAAATATGGTATTGATGATATTAGAAAATTTTATGAAAACGATGTGCGTTTTTTAGGGCAATTTTAATATGAAAGTCAGTTTAAGCTGGTTAAAAGAGTATATTTACGTTGACCTTGAACCGGAGGTGATCGCAGAAAAATTGACCATGGCAGGTCTTGAGGTTGATTTGGTTGAAGAAAGATATGATTATCTCAACAACATTGTTGTCGTTAAAGTCAATGAAGTTAAAAAACACCCAAATGCAGATAAGCTTTCTGTCTGCAAGGTTGACGCAGGCGGGGACGAGCTGATTCAGATTGTGTGCGGCGCGCCCAATGTGCAAGAAGGGATGTTCGTGCCGTGCGCGCTTCCCGGAGCCGTGCTTCCCGGAGACCTGAAGATAAAAAAGGGTAAGCTTCGAGGAGAAGTGTCTTGCGGTATGCTATGCAGTGCTTCTGAATTAAAACTCAATACGGATGCCGCAGGTATTATGGCGCTTGAGGGTGATTTCGTTGCAGGAACACCCCTGGAAGAAGCGCTGAAGATTTCTGATACCATATTTGAAATTGATTTGACCCCCAACAGACCCGATTGCTTGAGTTATATCGGTGTGGCACGTGAAGTCGGGGCTTTCATGGAACCAAAGCAAACGGTAAACCTTCCCGACTATACATTGCCGGAAGATAAAATTGGTAACGAATCCATCCATGATAATGCTAAAGTTCAGATCATTGATCCAGACCTTTGCCCGAGATATTCAGCCGGACTTTTATTTGATGTTAAAATTGAATCCTCTCCGTTCTGGCTCCAGGAAAAACTTGAATCCATAGGGTTTACGCCCATCAATAATGTGGTTGATATTACAAATTATGTCATGATGGAGACGGGTCAGCCCCTTCATGCCTTTGATTTCGATGAGGTTGCAAAGAGTAAGATTATTGTCAGAAGAGCAGGTAATGATACGAATTTTACCACTCTTGATGGTAAAGAACATAAACTTGAACCTGATATGCTCATGATTTGTGATGGTGAAAGGCCGGTGGCACTGGCCGGGGTAATGGGGGGTGAAAATTCTGAAATTTCAGATACCACAACCAGAGTGCTTGTCGAGAGTGCATACTTTAATCCCGTATCCATCAGAAAAACTGCAAAGAAAACCGGGATTGCAACGGATGCATCACACAGGTTTGAACGTGGAGTTGATCCGGACGGGACAGTAAAAGCATTAAACAGGGCACTTGCCCTGATTGCGCAAGTTTGTGATGCAAGTATTGCCAGAGATATTATTGATGAGCATCCGAACAAACCTGTTCCTTTTGAGATTGATTTGAATACCGATGCCTTGAATACCCGGTTGGGAACTGATTTTAATGCGGATGCAATTCAAAAGATTCTTACATCAGTGGAATTTGAAGTTGAGAAGACAAATGACACCCGGCTGAAAGTCGGCATACCTTTTTTCAGAGTAGATGTGACAAGACCTGAAGATCTTTCCGAAGAAGTGGCCAGGCTCTGGGGATATAATAATATCAAGACCAGTTATCCTTTGGTTCCTGCAAAAGGCAGGCTTTTGGATCAAAAGGTTGTTCTCAGGGAAAAAATTCGGCAGTTAATGACAGGGTTCTCTTTCTTTGAATGCATTAACTATAATTTCATTAATGAAGATTCATGTGACAGGTTACGCCTGGCGGATAATGATAAAAGGCGGCATGTTGAGACTATTTTAAACCCGATTTCAGATCAGATGTCGGTTTTAAGGAGTTCTTTGATTCCAGGTCTTCTTGAAACAATGAAAAGAAATATTTCCCAGCAGACCGATACATTAAAGCTTTTTGAAATAGGCAAGATTTTTTTTGCCACACAAAAGGGATCTTTGCCGGAAGAGAATGAAACAATAGCGGGTCTGGTTACAGGCAACCGGTCTGATCAGTCCTGGTATTCAAAAAAAAGCGAAATTGATTTTTTTGATTTAAAAGGTGTGGTTGAAGGTTTTTTAAAAGCCCTCATGATTGAGAATACAGTTTTTGAAAAGATTGAAGATGAGTCCTGTCCTTATTACAAAAACGGATATGCAGCCTTTGTCAAATCCGGTAATATCCTTATCGGGACTCTTGGAAAGATCAGTGAAAAGGTTTTGAAAAATTATGGATTAAAGCAGGATGCATTTGTTTTTGATTTTAATTTTAATGCCATTAAGAACCTGCTTCCTGAAACTGTTACCGCACAAATTTTGCCAAGATTTCCTTCCATTTCAAGGGATATTACCATTATTGTGGATAGATCCGTGACGGTCGGGGCAATCTTGGAACAGATTGAACTTTATTCAAAAAAAGAAATTTTGATTGAAAAAGTTTTTCTTTTTGATGCGTTTGAAGGCCGGCCCCTGTCTGATGGTAAAAAGTCCTTGTCTTTTCGGGTCGTTTACAGGTCTGCAAACAAAACCCTGAAAGAAAAAAATATTAAAAAATTGCATGTAAACATTTCAAAATCCATTATTGATCAGTTTAATGCAGATTTGCCGGAATAGCTGGGAAAAAGAAGATAGCACCAATCATTTTCAGTGCTGATTTATCAAAGGTTAGATCGAGGGTAAAAGTGTTATTGACAAACCCGATCGGTGTTGATATATTATTCCGCTAATGCGGGCATAACTCAGCTGGTAGAGTGCAAGCTTCCCAAGCTTGATGTCGCGAGTTCGAGTCTCGTTGCCCGCTCCATTTTTAAATGGAAGGATGGCAGATTTGTTCCATTTATTGGAGTTAAGATATGATCTGAACCGTTGATTTTGTTTGGTGAGGATTTTGTTAATGTTTTACTTAGGAACGGGCATCTGCCCGTTTTTGTATTTGAGGACGTAAAAAAAAGCAGGTGTTAAAGACTATTGATGGGTGCCAGGCAAAAGAAAGACAACAGCATGTTGATTGAAAAAATTAAAGAGGTGGCACAACCATTGTGCCAGGCTGAAAATTTTGAGCTTGTTCATCTGGAATACGTCAAAAGTGATAGGGAAAACATTGTCCGTCTCTTTCTGGATAAGCCCGGCGGCATTGCAATAGATGATTGTATTTATGTCAGCCGACAGCTTGGAGATTTAATTGATGTTCAAATAGAGGATATTGGCAGTTACAGGCTTGAAGTTTCTTCTCCCGGGCCAAACAGGCCGTTGAATAAAAAAGAGGATTTTCAGCGTTTCAAGGGTGAGAGAGTGAAAATTCAGACAAATGAGTTGATTGAGAACAAAAAAAAGTTTACCGGAATTCTTGAGATAATTAATGATGATTCTGTTGTAATTGCTGTTGATGGGAAAAGGGTTGAGATAAAAGATCATGCGATCAGCAAAGCAATACTTGCAGGTCAGTAATATGGAGAACGCGTAAGTATGTTTATCACAGATATTAAAAGGGTTATTGACCAGGTAAGCCGAGAAAAAGGTATTGAACCGGAAGTTCTTATTAACACCTTGAAAGAGGCCATTATTTCAGCTGCCAGAAAGAAAATCGGGCCAAGGGCAGATATTGAAGTTCACTATGATGTTAAAAGTGGTGATGTCGAGGTTTTTCATTTTAAAGAGGTGGTAGAAGAAGTTGAATATGCTGATAGTGAACTGACGCTTGAAGACGGATACGAATATGACCCTGAGTGTGAGATTGGAGACAGCCTGGGTATCAGGATCGATACGGAAGAATTCGGCCGCATTGCTGCCCAGTCTGCTAAACAGGTCATCATTCAGAAAATGCGGGAAGCGGAAAGAAATGCTGTTTATGAAAATTTTATCCATAAAAAAGGAAAAATTATCAATGGTATTGTTCAACGCTTTGACCGGGGCAGCATTATTGTCAATCTGGGACAGGCCGAGGCGGTTTTAAGGCCCAGGGATCAGATGCCAAGAGAAAATTATAAGCGTGGAGACAGGATCAGGGCCTATGTCCTTGATGTATTGGAAGAATCAAAGGGCGCACAGATTATTTTATCCAGAACCCACCCGGAATTTATAATCGAATTATTTAAGACTGAAGTTCCCGAGGTAGCAGAAGGCATTGTTACCCTGCGCGGAGCTGCAAGGGTCCCCGGTGTCAGGGCTAAGATTGCCGTATCCTCGATGGATTCGGATGTGGATCCGGTGGGGGCCTGTGTGGGCATGAAGGGAAACAGGGTTCAGAATATTGTTCAGGAACTCCGTGGTGAAAAAATTGATATTGTTCAATGGAGTCCGGATATAGCCAGATTTGTCTGTAATGCTTTGTCTCCTGCCGAGATTGCCAGGGTGATTATTGATGAAGATAATCAATCCATGGAAGTCATCGTGAACGATGAATACCTTTCCATTGCCATAGGAAAGGGAGGTCAAAATGTTTCTCTTGCCTGTGAAATAACAGGCTGGCATCTGGAAGTCACCAGTGAAGAGGAATACAGCCGGGAAGTAAAAGAAGGATATGACAGCCTTATGAAACTTACAGGCGTGGGACTGTCTATGGCCGAGGTTCTTTTTAAAGGCGGATATTCTTCTCTTGTGGATATTTCTGAAGCGGTCATAGAAGATATTGTTTCCGTAACAGATCTGAGTGAAACAAAAGTTGAAGAAATGATTGAAGAAGCAAGACAAATTCTGGAAAAAGAATTAAAGCAAGAAGCATTAGACCAGCAAGA
>JAGLNZ010000084.1 GCA_023139225.1 Desulfobacula sp.
ATGGCGGCTAAATCGGTTTTATCCAGCAAGGATAAGCGGTTCGCACTTATCAGATTTAAAAGATTTAGAAAACTATCATGGGAGAATTTATAAATAATACCGGAAAAATAGGGGGAGGTATTGATCTGTTCAAAAAAGTTATCTGCAATCTGTTCAAATAATTTCGTATTTGTCTCTAAGTTTTCAATATCAATATAAAGAGTTTCAGTCGCCGGGATATTATTAATAATGGTGTTAAAATCCTTTACCATGGGGTCTGAATCCGGGAGCATTGATGTTATTTTTTCATCTAAGCTTAAGGTGAGCGTAAAAAACATGCACACTATAAAAAAAGCACCGGTGCTGATAAAAATAAGTTTGTTTTTTTTCCAACAATTCATATTTTTGAAAATAATAATGTTGAGTTGTTGCCGCCAAAAGCAATAGATTCAGATATTGCAGCCTTGCATGATAGTTTCTGGGCCTTTCGGACAGGTGAGCTTTTCAAAGTTTCATCCTTGTTTGAAAAGCCAATACTTGCCGGTATTTTTTCATTGATAAGGTTTTGTATTGTAAATACGGCTTCTATAGCACCGGCAGCTCCCAGTGTATGACCGGTATATCCTTTGGTGGAAAAAAACGGAACGCCGGGCAAAACTTCGGATAAGACCAGGTCTTCAACCTGATCGTTATCCTTTGTTCCCGTACCATGGGCATTGATAAAACCTATGTCGGATCTGTCCAGGCCGCTTTGTTTTAAGACTTGTTTCAGTGCTTTTTTCAGACCCTGACCATCCGGTTTCGGGGCTGTCAGGTGGTATGCATCACATGCTGAACCATACCCGGTCATAAAGCATTTGTGACGGGAAGACAGCGAAGTCTTTTGGGGCACGGCCGTAAGAATCAGTGCACCGGCTCCTTCACCAAGGTTCAGCCCGTTTCTTTTTTGATCAAATGGCCTACACGGATTTCTGTCGGTTATCATCAGGGAAATGAATCCGTTATAGGTTACCCGGCAAAGCTCATCCGTACCGCCTGCGATGACAAGATCGCATAGTCCGGCCTTTATCCATGAGGCCCCGATACCAATGGCATCGGTTCCCGAAGCACAGGCAGTTACAACAGACTGAACCGGTCCTTCAAGATCAAATTCTTTAACAACAACTGCTGCGGGATTGCTGTTTAAAAACCGTTTTACAGGGTCCATGCCGGGAGACTTGTCCTGTTTGTAGTCAATATAAAATTGATCATTATTCAATGTGCAGCCCACTGTTGTGCCCATGCAGACACCTACACGCCGGGTTTTAAGATCGCACGGGTCAATTTTTGCATCCTCCAGGGCCTGGTATACTGCGGCTAATCCTAATTGTGCGGTTAATGTCAGGTCATTGTTTTTTAAAGAAATCCGCGGGTTGAATTTATCCGGGATCTGAAAAACAGGATATTTAACCGGGTGGTCCGTTGAAAAACAATTGGGAAATGTTGTGTTTCTTACATTGGCAAACATATTTTGCATGCAATCATTAACATTTAGACCAAGAGCACTGATACATCCAGTTCCTGCCACACTCACACTGATATTTTTATTATCGGTTTCCCCCAATACGCATCAATCCTTTTTGTTGAACTGCTTTTTATTATTCTTGATCAGTTTCCCACATATCATAAAAATTAAAAAACTGGTATGGATTCTCTTGTATAAATGATTCCAGCGAGGTCACAAATTCCTGTACATATGGCTTGTAATTTTCTTTTTTTTTCCCGAGTTTTGGCGGGATATGCTTGATTATGGGAATGTTTAATGTGTAGCTGTCCGGACCGGATTTGCGGGAATACAGGATAACGACAGGTTTTTGTGCAATCGAAGCTATTTTATATGCACTCAGAGGAAACAAGGCATCCTTGCCAAGAAAATTGACTTTAACACAAAACTCTTTGTCCTTAAAGATTCTATCTCCCATGATGCATAGGATTTCATCATTTTTAAGAACATTGAGCATTTCAATCGTCCCGCCAAGGAATTGTTCAGGATTAATGATTTTAAAAGTATTTTTTGCAGTGCCGTGTTCAAAATAATGCTTGTCAATATCCTGGTTATTTCTGAGCATTAAAAGGTTTACCGGTTTTTTTAGCCCGGAAAGTGCAGACATGACTAACTGCCAGCACCCTACATGGGACATCAGTATAATAAAACCTGTATTCAACGATTTTATTTTTGCCATATCGTTTGGATTACCAAAAGAAATCCGGATGGATTTTGGACCGGATATACCGAGTAATGCCCTGTCTATAAGTGCCTTTCCTAAATAAAGAATCAGCAGGTATCTGTTGCATATTCTTTTGATGAGTCCTGAATCCGGAAATCTTTTTAAAAGGTAAGGATCGGTTTTGTCCCTTATTGATGGAAAAAAAAGTGTGTAATAAAATACAATAAAGTATAAGAAAAAATAGGCCAGTCTCCGGCCCCCGAGCTTCACCATAAAATAGAAAAAATTATGACCGAATTTTGATCCTATGCTTTTACTATCCCATTTGAGATTATTTTTATCAGTCATTATTTTTTACCCAAAATCGATAAAGCTATTGCAATTAAAAATATAGTGATAAACGATAGAAAACTTAAAACAGGTGCAAGGATTAGAGATCCTAAGACCCATTCGAATAATCTTTGAAACCCTTGATTGGCAATAGTTTCAAATGAAATATCCGTTAAAAATGTGTTGTCGTGGGTTAAAAAATATCCTGCCTCAATGCAAAGAGCCGGAACCACGGGCGGCATGCAAAGCTGGCTTGTACCTATTGCAACAAGTTTGTTTAATCTGAAAAATCCTGTCACCATTAAAATGACAAGGGTATGAAGAGCAATCAAAGGTAAGGTTCCCAAAAAAATCCCCGTTGCTCCTGACATGGCTATGTGAAACGGGGATAGATCATGGGCAAGAAAAAGCCGTATGGACTTTAAGGGTTTAAATATTGAAAATTTATAATTATTATTTTTTAATAATTTTTTATGGGGCAAAGGTAAAAAGGACCTGAGGGTGAGCCTTGTATTTAAGTGAGTCAGTCTCATATTGTCCCAGAAAAGTTTGAAATGCGAGATTCGTTTTTCAGGGGGCGGATAATGGACGGATATGTCTATGTCCTGAATTGTAACACCTGCCCAGGCAGCCTTTACAATCACTTCAATTTCAAAAGAATAATGTTGTTCAGACAGTGTCAGGTTTTCAAGCACGAATAAAGGATATGCTCTGAACCCGGACTGGGCATCACCCGTGGAAAGTCCGGTCTGAATTCTGAACCAGAAATTGGAAAAACTTCTTCCGAATTTTGAAGTGCCGGGAATGGTCTTGGACGAGAAGTCCCTTTTTCCAATAAATAAACTTTGTGGTGAATGATAGATGGCCTGTTTGAATAATTCAAAGTCTTCGGGTCTGTGCTGAAGATCCGCGTCCATTGTTACTATATGGGTAAACCCAAGTTTTATGGCCTGTTGGGCTCCTGTCATGATTGCAGCACCTTTTCCGCAATTTTGGTCATGGTGAATCAGTTTAATATTGATATCTTTAAACTGATCTTTTTTTAAATCAGTGCTGCCATCGTCGATAACAAGAATATCCTCATGAATTTTTTTGCAGCGTTCTATGACAGCAAGGACGGTTCTGCCATGATTATATAATGGTATGACAATAAGTATTTTAGGTAGTGTTGTTGCCATTTCGGATGATTACCTGCTTTTAAAATAGATGGACAGGCCATCGAAAAGCTGGAATGATGCCGTATTTTTCATAAGTATTTATTATTGAAGTTTTCTAAGGCTTTTTTTAGCATAGTTTTGTAATTTCAGATTAGAGGTGTTTTCAATTATTTGAGTTAAAGTTTGTCTGTATTCTACCATTCCGGACGAAGCAAGTGCTTTGCACATCCAGGCCAATGCATCTATATGATTTCGATTGTTTTGTGAAGCTGTTTCATATCCCTTCAGAAGCTCATCACTCAGCACATTAAAAAGGGCTTTTTCTGACAAGTGACCTCTGTAAATTGATTTTGCTGCATCTCTTTTAAGGGCAAAATTATCTGATCTCAGCATATTGATATATTTATTAACTTCAGGAGAAAGGCCTGGATCATTATTCGTTGTATCGTTCAGCAATCTGTTTTTTTCTGCGTATTCCGATATTAAGGAAAGGCTCTGTCTGGCATATTTTTTAAGTTTAGTACTTGTGGCTGTTTGAATGATTTTTTCAAGTGTGGGTGCATAATACTGTGATCCTGATGCCGCCAGTGCTTTGCACAGCCATGACATTTCATCGATATGGTCTATGTTCAGGGTATTGGTATTGTACCCGGCTAATAGTTTTTCATTAATAATGTCATAGAGCCCTGGATCTGTAATACCTGATTTTGTAATAAGTTTTGCAGCATTAATTCTTGTTTTTAATGATGCAGATCCGAGCATTTCAATATAGTTGTCTATTTCTGCCGTGCGGTCCGAGCTTGCCAATGTGGGAAAGCTATTTGACAGAATGATCATCAAACAAAAGGCAAGTAACAAAATTATCCTAATGGTTTTTTCCATGACTATCTCCTTTTTTGATTGAAGCTGGGATTCAGGTACTTCCTATGGCCTTAAAATAATGTTATCAAACGTTTCAATACTTTTATTAATACTTTTATAGGAAGTCAAGATACGGAAAATATATTTAACTGAATAATAAAAATTAATACAGGGCTGATTGTTAATATTGTGCATTAAAAAATAGCAGGATTTAGTTGATAGGCAGGAAGTTAAATGGTATTAATTATTGATTTTGAAGGATGAATACAA
>JAGLNZ010000085.1 GCA_023139225.1 Desulfobacula sp.
GCAGCTGAATATTCAATAGATAAAAAATCAAAGAATCGTAAAGGAGATATCGGCAGCAGAGCCCTTTCAAAATTCAGAAAAGACTGGCAGCCTGTAATTTCATCCCTTGAAACCAAAAAGGTCTCAGGCCCACATAAAATCCGGGATGCCTATTATATCTTTAAATTAACAAATAAAACAGAACCCCACCAGTATTCTTTTGAAGAAAAAAAACCATATGTTAAAAACGATCTTCTGTACACAAGATACAGGGAAGAATGGCAAAAAACCTATGACAGCCTTAAAAAGGAATATAAGGTTAAAATCGATGAAAAGAATCTTGCGGCTTTTTTAAATAAAGAATTCTGATAAAAAGGAAAATTTTATATGAAAAAAATTTTATTATTATGCTTAAGTCTTTTTTTTGTTTTCGTATTTATAAATCCATCCTGGGCACACAGCACAAAGGGCAGAATTAAGGTTGTGCTGGACAAGGATACTTTGGTAATTGACGACATTGCCTATTTTGCAGAATCATATGTTCACAGGCATTTATACAGGGGTAAGTATAAAAAATCGGAAAAAAGATTTTATGTTAATAAATTTATAAATCTTGAACAGAACAAAAATCATGCTGTTATTAATTTCAAGACCCTGGATGCTAAACTCAAAAACATCTTTAACGATACAATCACCATCAACAGGCTTGAAAACGGCAGATGGGTGTTTAATCCGCAGAATGGCGAAAAAGCTATAGAGATGTTTACATATATAAAAAAATCAACGTATTACTATAACAAGTATGTTCTTCCGATATCTGCTGCAGGACTGGCTCTTGCTTTGTCAGGACTTGGTTTTATCAGGATAAAAAAAAGAAAGGAACTAAGGCGTCAGTCTTAAAGGATAGATACGCTGTTTACTGGTAAAACAATAATAATATTAACAGGAACCCATGGTTGAAATAATTAGACGATTAATAGCCGGAAGTATTACGCTGGGACTTATTGTCGGAAATTCGGGCAACATCATGGAATTTTATGATGAAACCGTTGCAATGTCCCGGCAGATAGCTACAGCAGGAGATCTTCGATCCATCACTATGATGCTGGATTATAACTATATGAAAAAAGGACGTCTGCCTCGACCGGCCAGGTTTGAAATCTGGATGCAAAAAAATTTCAAGGAAAACAACCTGAAAGAGCTTATGACTGACCATTGGGGAAACAGGCTTGTTTATCAATCATCTAAAAAAGATAAGACTTATGTTTTAATAAGTTTGGGTCCTGACGGTATTTTAGATACCAAAGACGATATGAGGCGCACAGGTCCTTAATAATGCTAACAAAATAACCTAACAATGGAATATCATGAAGCAAAAAAACACAATAAAACGCAAATATCTGATCAATAAAAAGTTTCAATTGAGTAATGCTCTTAAAATCACGGCTATCCAGATTCCATGCATACTGGTAACTGGAATTTCAATATCCTGGTTTTATCTTATTTTTATGGATAACAGACTATACACAGATAGCAATCCTGGAATATTTTTGCATATGTTTTTTCTTATTATTCTTTTATCCTGCGGCGTTATATTTTTTTCCATCAGGTTTACACACTCAATTGCAGGACCTGTACAAAAAACAGGCGTGGTTTTAAGGCAGATTGCAAATGGAAACCTTCCTGAAAAAAAAATAAAGTTCAGAAAAAAGGATTCATTTAAAAATCTATCTAATGATTTGAACCATATGATTGATTCCATAAGAAAAGATCGCCTGGTTTATAAAAACACTACAGAAAAACTGGAATCACTCAAAAATGATATTATCAACAACTATGCCGATCAAAACCAGTGTCTGGGAAAAATAGAAGATATCCTTAATATTATAAATACAAAAAATAAAGGACTTAAAAATTAACACATATTCAACAACCATTGATCTCATCTTTACAACCATTTGACATGTTGATTGTTTACCTGATTTTATCTGTATTTGGAACATGTATCGGGAGTTTTGCAAATGTCTGCATTGCAAGAATCCCTCAATCATTGTCCGTGGTTTCACCCGGCTCTTTTTGTTCTGAATGCAAAAAATCCATAAAATTCTATGACAATATTCCCCTTATAAGTTATATCCTTCTTAAAGGACGATGTAGAAACTGTGCCGCTAAAATCGGACTGCGTTATTTTCTGGTAGAGCTTATATCCGGAGCAGCCGCTCTGTTAATTTTTTCATATTATGGAATATCTCTGGATGGATTGTTCTGTTTTATTTTTTTTGAGCTTTTGCTGATTATATCCTGTATTGATATTGATCACAGGATAATTCCAAATATTTTATCTCTTCCGGGGATTGGATTTTTTTTCGCAGTATCTTTTTTTTCACAAAGCATAACATGGCAGGCCTCCTTTCTTGGAATCATGACAGGCGGCATAATTCTTTATATCATAGCCTTTATTTACTTTTTGATTAGAAAGGTTGATGGCATGGGAGGCGGCGATATTAAACTGCTTGCCATGGCAGGAGCTTTTATTGGCTGGCAGGGGGTGGTTTTTACTATCTTTTTAAGCTCTATGACCGGAACTCTCACAATTATTGGAATGATGCTGTCAAAACAAAAGCTTAATATGAAAACCAGTATTCCGTTCGGGCCTTTTATTTGTTTTGGAGCCGTGGTCTATCTATTGTTCGGACCTCAATTGATTCGATGGTATCTTTATTGATTTAAGGGTATTGCGACTCCAAATCCCAAACCGCCGTGGCAGTCAATCCTTCATGCTTTCTTACAATATGATTGTCTTTTGAGATGCTCTCAAGATAATGATGAATAATTTTCTCAAGTTCAGCATTTGATCTTTTGCTCACCTTTTTAAAAAAGGCCATTTGACGGTCAAACTCGTCTTTCACTGTAGTTGTCTGGTTCCACTCAATTGTATCAAAGGTAATTTCCGGGAAAAAGCCCAACGAAAACAATAAATTTATTTTATATAAAATGCTCTGGGGTTTATCCTCAAGCGGCGTTTCCATTATTTTTTCCCATAAATCAGAGAGAATCGGCTGTTTTCTTTTTGCGGCCCACCCTCTTATGGCACAACCTTTTTTTGAACAGCTCATCATTTTAAAAAAGGCTTTTGGGCCGGCAACACCCGGAGACATGAATGCAATTACAAGATCAAACTTTTTCTTCCATCCTTTTTCTTCAATATCTATTTTGTGCCAGTCTTCATAAAGAATTGTAATATTATTTTTAATGTCCGGCGTAATATCCTGCTTAAATTTTTCCAGCATACCCCTGGAAAAATCAAGGGCTGTCACCTTAGCCCCATGCTTTGCCATCTCTATGGCAACCATTCCTGTCCCGCAGCCGATTTCAAGGACTTTCATTCCCTTAAACAAAAAACCGCTTTCTTCAAAAAATGACATGGTCTTTTCAAGTCGGCGGTTCTTAACTTCTTTTGTATTCCGGTTATAAGTTAAGGCTGCTTTATCCCAGTATTCCTGAGTGGAAAAGCCCCTGTGAACGCTATAGGTATCGCTCTTCTTATCATTTTCCCACTCGCTGATCCAAAAATGTTTATTAAATATATTATCCATTTTTCAAATTTTAAACTCTATTGTTTAGCCTGGGGTATGGATGTCTGTGCTTTATTTAATACACTTTCATCTTCCCTGGAAATAAAAAGGCCTACCACATCATTGATGACCACATACAAAGACGGGACAAAGACAAGGGTTAAACCGGTTGCTGCAATCAGACCAAAGCTGATACTTACAGCCATTGGAATTAAAAACTGCGCCTGGAAACTGGTTTCTAAAAGAAGCGGGAAAAGACCTGCAACTGTTGTCACCGAGGTCAGCAGGACCGGTCTGAATCTGTTTTGTCCGGCTTCAATAACAGCATCAAAAATTAAAGCGCCATCCCTGATCTTTGAATTAATAAAATCTATTAAAATCAAAGAATCATTCACTACAATTCCGGACAGGGCAACAATTCCGAAAATACTGATCATGGTAATATCAAGGTTCATAAAATAGTGGCCGACAACGGCCCCTATGAGTCCAAAGGGAATGGCGGTCATAATGATCACCGGCTGAATATAGGATCGAAACTGGCTGGCAAGAAGCAAAAACATAATCATTGCTGCAAGAGAAAATCCAATCTTCAGGCTGTTAATGGATTCCTCAGTCCTTTTAGCCTGGCCTTCCAGGTCATAAGCCACCCCCGGGTACCGGTTGACAAGACGATCCAGATAATTTGTTTTAAGGTCTTCAACGATTTCCCGGGCATTGGCAATATCTTCATTAATATCGGAAATAACTGTAATAATCCTTTTCCGGTCTACCCGCTGAATGGTTGAATACCCTCTTTTCATTTCAATATCAGCCACTTGATTTAATGGTATTTCCCTTCCGTCACGGGTGCGAATCCTTAAGTCGTCAATACTGGATTCAGATTCCCTCTCTTTTTTTGAGTATCGTACCATTACCTTGATATCATCTTTACCCCTTTGAATTTTCAACACTTCATCCCCGTAATATGCCTGCCGGATCTGGGTGGCAATATCAGCCAGGGTAATCCCTAAAGATTTAGCCCCTTTTTTAATATGAATCTGCTTTTCCATCTTGCCCGGCCTGAAATTATCCGTAATATCAAAAGTTCCCGGGTATTTGGCAATTTCTTCTTTTAATTCATCAGCAGCAAGTTCAAGCTGCTCAAGATTATTACCCTTTAACTGAATTTCTATTGGGTTTCCCCCCGGTCCCCCGCCGATAATGGAAAAGGTCAGTTGTTCGGCACCAAGTATATCTCCGGTCAGTTCACGCCATTTTGCCGTCACTTCAGGTGCAGAAATATCAGGCCGTTTTGACGCCGATTGAATCTCTATCCAGGCCTCCCCGCAATGCCCCCCGTATACACCCGGTTTCCAGTCCCTTCTGGGAATAATACCAACCTGGGAAAAATTATTAACAATCAGATCTTCATTGTTAACTACCCTGTCCCGGAAAAACTCATTAAGGTCAAAGGCCCCTTTCTCAATTTGTTTTATGGCCTTTTCCGAGGCATTAAAAGGGGTTCCCAAAGGATAAATAATCTCTGAAATAATCCAGTTACTGTCGGTTTTTGGGAAAAACACAAAGGGCACATGCCCTCCCGCCAAAAGCCCGATGCTGACAATTAATATCCCAAACCCCGTGGCGAGTGTAAAATACCGATTCTTGACGCAATATTTCAAAACAGGCGTATAAATTGAACGGATAACAGCAGTTAAAGCTTTTTCAATTCTGTCCCTGATCCATTTATGGGCATCCAAAATATCTTTTTTAAACCATTCCAGCCAAAAGAATAAAATCCTGTAAATCAAAGCTTTATTCTTTTTTTTAGGCGTTAATGTATGCTCAAGGTGAGCCGGCAGAATAATAAAGGCTTCAACAAGAGATATGGCAAGAATACATATCACTGCCTGGGGCATGATAAAGATAAATTTGCCCATGATCCCTTCAATATGCATCAAAGGTGCAAATGCGACAATGGTTGTGGTAACCGCCATCACAACCGGTGCACCAATCTGGGCAACACTGTCAATCACTGCATCTTTGGCAGATTTACCCGTTTTATAATGGGTATAGACATTTTCCCCGACAATAATAGCATCATCCACCAGGATACCCAATGTCATGATAAACCCGAACAGGGATAACATGTTGATGGAAGCACCGAAAAAGTCCAGGATAAGAAAGGCGCCCATAAATGATATGGGTATCCCCGACGCCACCCAGAAAGCAAGTCC
>JAGLNZ010000086.1 GCA_023139225.1 Desulfobacula sp.
AAATGATAAGCCGACCCATGTGATGTGCACAAAAGACAATGATGAACATCTTATTATTTTATATGCATATCACCCTTCCAGGCCCACATGGAAAGATGAAAAAACAAGGATGCACACCAAAGGTCATAAAATGGATGGAAACTTAAGAAAATGTTTTTTCTGCAATAGTGAAATAGAACCCATAACTGTGGGTAATTTTGATTTTCGATGGGAGGGAGACCTTTATGTGATTAAAGGTGTGCCTGCGGGTTTGTGCGTTCAATGCGGGGAAAAGTATATTTCCGCAGAAGCGTCTAAAAAAATTGTTGCCAGGATCGAAAAAAAAGAATTTATCCAAAAAGACGAAGTTCTTGTTTTTGAATATGAGAAATAAAGTATGAGATCCTGGACATGAATATTAAAAGGTGCTCATGAAGGGACTTGAACTGTGCCATAAGTATTTTTTGACTTATGGTGAACACATGATAAAAGAAAAATTTTATTCATACCGCCACAAAATCGCTGTTGGTATGGCAGGTGAGGGTTCCGAGTGCCTTGGATTTGATGACCCGATATCCAGGGATCATGACTGGGGCCCCGGGTTTTGTCTATGGCTTGATGATGAAGGTTTTGATGAAATCGGCAAGCCGCTTCAGAAAGAATATGAAAAACTGCCAGGGGTTTTCATGGAGTTTGATCGCAAGGAAAGCCGGTTAGGCAATAAAAAAATCGGTGTATTCAAGATTGCGGATTTTTATAAAAAATTTATTGGTTTACCCCATGCTCCAGAGACTCTCAGTCAATGGATCAATCTGTCGGATGAATATCTTTGCGCCTGTACAAATGGAAAAGTCTTTTCTGATCCGTTAGGCAGGTTTTCAGATATACGCAAAAAACTTCTCCAATTTTACCCGGAGGATATCAGGCGATTTAAAATAGCCGCCAAATGTATGAGCTGTGCCCAGTCCGGGCAATATAATTTTATGCGCTCTGTTCAACGAAGCGAATATTTTGCTGCCTCATATGCCCAGAACCAATTTTGTTCGGATATTATCAGTCTTGTATTTTTATTACATAAAAAATTCACACCGTTTTATAAATGGAAACACAGGGCGGTGCGTGAACTTGGCAGTCTTGGAAAGCTAATCCATGAAAATATCAGCCAAATCATTTTGGCCAATGATGATATGAAAAAAAGAGATATCATTGAAAATATGTGCTCGTCTATCATCATTGAATTGAAAAGCCAGGGAGTAAGTGATTCAAAAAGTAATTTTTTACTTGACCACGGGCTAGCTGTTCAAACGAAGATAAAAGATGCAAACCTGCAAAAAAGGGATGTCTGGGGGGGATGATGCCTGAAAATATCTTGATTATCGGTGGAAGCTATTTTGCAGGAAGATCTCTGGTTGAGCATTTAGTAAATGAAAAAGGGTTTAATGTCTTCACCTTTAACAGGGGGAATATTCCCTTGAATATACAAAATGTCACTGAACTCCACGGGGACAGGACTGATGTTGATTCAATAAAGAAAAATATTCCTTTAATGGATTGGGATGTCCTGATTGATTTTTGCGGTTATACCCCGGATGATATCAAAAAGGTGATCCATGGTGTAAAAGGAAAGATAAAACAATATATCTTTATTTCCTCAACAAGTGTTTATGACACCTCATCCATCCTTCCCTTAGATGAGAAAGCCGCAACTTTAAGGCTGCCCCAGCCGGAACTCGGTGAATATGCCGAATACGGGCTAAATAAAATAAAAGCTGAAAATTTATTTGAAAAAGAGTGTGGTAAAAAGTCAATATCATGGACAATACTGCGGCCCTCAATCATATATGGCAGGTTTAATTATGCACCAAGGGAAGCGTATTTTTTTGATCTTATTGAAAAAGATGAGCCGGTCATTATCCCTGAGAATGATCTTGCATTGTTTACGTTTATATATGTTGAGGATCTTGCAAAAATAATTATAAAATGTATGGGAAACAAAGGTGTTCACAACCGGGTTTTCAATACTGTATCCCATGAATATTTTTCATATAAAAAGTATCTGGAGATTTTAGAAAAAATTACTAAGAAAACAATTAAAACAATTCAAATGAGTGCTGCAAAAATAGTGCAGGAAAGGATTCCCTTGCCTTTTCCAATTGATCAGCACCAGATTTATTCAGGGCAAAAGCTTTATAAAGCCCTTGGTTTTGAATTTACACCATTATCTTACGGGTTAAAAAAAACCTATGAATTTCATCAATTTTTAAACCAGAGAAAAAGGGATCACTAAAATGGAAGTGCAAAAAAAAAGCAGAGAATTTTTGATTAAAAGTATTCTGGATATGGAACTTGATATGTTTCTTAAGGTCAATGGCGAAGGAAACGCCTCATGCCAGGAACAACCGGATACTTTTAAGAAAATTCGGGGCAGTATTTATGAATTCTGGTCAGATGCCATGCTGGAGTCTTATTTTAAAGATCTTGTCATGGCAATAAGAAATGAGAGAAATCTTATTTTTGAAAAATACGCAAGAATGGACAACAAGATCCCGCAGATCAATGACAGCCCGAAAATTTTCAAGATCGTTGATATTGAACAAAAATGGCAAAAAGAGTTACAATCGAAATATCCGGTTATCTATAACCATTTTTGCCGGGATATGAATTTGGCATCAGACGGCAGTAATTTTAAGGTATATCTTGCAAGTGAGCTTGAAACCTATAGTGACAACACCTTGGACAAATATTACGATCATGTGAAAAAGGCGTTTGATAATGGCCAGAATCATTCAATTGAAATGCTTAGACAGCTTGCCAAAAAAAGTGGTATTAAAAGTCTTGAAAAATTGGAAAAATTAATGCAGGCAGGAGCCGGCTGATGAAATGGAATACAGGAAAAATCTTAAGCAAAAGAGAAT
This sequence comes from Desulfobacula sp., assembly GCA_023139225.1. GTDB lineage: Bacteria > Desulfobacterota > Desulfobacteria > Desulfobacterales > Desulfobacteraceae > Desulfobacula. Next base: position 2,895 of record JAGLNZ010000086.1, read on the forward strand.
CGCTTACCCCGGATAAAACAGCCATTATTTTTGAAGATTCCCCTGTGACTTACAGAGCGCTGAACCGGGAAGCAAACAAGGTTGCTCACTTTTTTCAAAAAAAAGGATTGAAAAAAGGAGATCGTGTTGCCGTGGATCTTTTAAATACCCCGCAGTTTCTTGCATGCTATTTTGCAGCAGCCAAGCTTGGTTTGATATTTGTTCCCTTAAATTACCGGTTGGTATCGCAAGAGTTGAAATATCAGATAAATCAATGTAATTGCAGTTTACTTGTTTTTGATGATCAATTCAGTGTTAATATTGAGCCCATTCGACATTCTCTGGATGTAAAAAAACAAAATTTTGTTTGTGTTTCAAGCAAGACTTCTGATAACCAATTTCCCGGCTGGGCAGTTGATTATCAAAGCGCAATAAAAAATTTTTCTTTTCAAGAACCTGTTCCCGATGAAGTCATTGATCTGGATGATCCCTTTGTCATCCTTTTTACCTCGGGTGTTACCGGCAACCCGAAAGGGGCTGTCATCACCCATGGACAGACTTATTTTAAATGTTTTCAAATTATTAATTATACGGACATGAGACAGGATGATATTTTTCTGTCACAGGCGCCGCTTTGTCATTCTGCAGGGCTTTGTGCCGTATCAACCCCGGCCTTGTGTCGCGGGGCCACACTTCTTATGAGATCAAAATTTGATGCCAAAAAATTTGCACTTGATATTGAAAAATACAAGGCAACCATTGTGTTTGGTTTGACCACCATGATGAGATTTGTGCTGGACACAGGGCTTCTTGACCAGGTGGATTTAACCTGTGTGCGGTTTGCTTTTGGCGGCGGTGAAAAAACCTCTCGGGATTTTTTTGACAAACTTGATGAAAAAGGACTGCATCTGCTCCCGGGATTCGGGCAGACTGAAAATTCAGCCATGGTTTTAATGCCCGAAAATGCCCCGAAAAGCAAAAACAGATCAGTGGGCCTGCCCAATTTTTTTACAGAAATCTGGATTCAGAACAAAAAAGGAGAAAAACTTGGCCCGAATGAAATCGGCCAGATCGTGGCCACGGGCCCGAGCGTGATGAAAGAGTACTGGGACATGCCTGAAGAAACCCGCACCACTATAGTTGACGGCGTGCTGTATACCGGAGATCTCGGGTATCTTGATGAAGATGGGTATGTCTACATTATTGACCGGGTGAAAGATATGTATCGAAGCGGTGCGGAAAATGTTTATCCGGCAGAAGTGGAGGCGGTATTGATAAATCATCCGAAAATTGAGAGAGTGGCAATAATCGGCATACC
>JAGLNZ010000087.1 GCA_023139225.1 Desulfobacula sp.
TTTTGTTGACTCATGCCGAGTTCAAAACTCAGGCAGTCTTGTCAGGATTACATAATCTGATAATTTCGTTTATATCTGTTATTTTTGGAAGATTTTTTATTTTCTCGATAATTTTCTCGGCATTTTCTTTTGAAATTACCGGCAGGGCAAGATCCATAAACTTTTCCTTTATTTCAAGGAATGTCAGCGGGTCTTCGGGTGATCCTTTGGAGGTTTTTATAAACGTTTCCAGAATGTTGCCTTGTTTTGTTGTCACTTTTATTATGGTTTCAAATTTTTTTAAATTCAGATTCAGCAAAACACTTATCCGGTCTCTGAAAGCGATTATTTCAGGATCATTTATCCCTTCATTGGTAAACATATCCCGGTTTACCCGACCTTTTATAAAAGCCAGTGCGGCACAGTGATGAACACTGAATTTTCCTTCAAGTATTTTGCTGGGATTTTTAATATTTACAACGCTGAAGGGAAGTTCTCCAAATTCTATCTGAATATCTTGGACATCTTCTGCCGTTATATTTTCTTTATTTTTTATCGCTTCAATGGCCTGAATCGTTGAATGAGTGGCAAGCGCAGAGGCATAGGGTTTAAAGGCGACATTCATAATGTGATATCTGGTTCCAAGATCTGCCAGGATTTTGCCTGTATCAGCTTTAGGCGCATAAACATTTTTAAGGCCAAAATGCCCTTCAAAAATTTCATGGCTGCTGTCAAAATTTCTTTTTGCCAAAGCAACTGACAAGACACCATCCATTGCCGCTTTCCCTGCATGAAAAGGTTTGGTCATCGTACCAAAGACCTCTCGCAAACCAGATACCTGAGTGCCGGTAATGCCAAATGCATTAATGGTCTGTTCACAGGAAAGGCCCATGAGTTTTGCCGCACTGGCAGTTGCACTGAAACGTCCTATAGTGGAGGTGGCATGCCAGCCGTGATCATAGTGATCCGGTCCGGCAGCTGCCCCAATTCTTGCCGCTATTTCAAAACCAATAATAAATGCTGTAATCAGGTCTTTGCCGGAGGATTTTTTGTATTCTCCCACAGCAAAAGCAGCCGGGGCAAGGCATACGCTGGGATGAGTTCCTGAATCCTTATGGGTATCATCAAAATCCAGGGCATGGGACATGGTGCCGTTGGCAAGGGCTGCTAAAAGCAAATTGGTTTTTTTACCTTTTCCCAGGATGGTTGCATGCTCCTTGCCGCCTACTATATCAATAAAATCCAACAATATATCACTTACCGGCTCCTTTGACCCTCCAAGGGTAACCCCTATCCAGTCTAGAATGCATAGTTTGGCATATCGATGTATTTCTTCGGGGATATCCTCATATGATGTTTTATGAATATATTCGGCAAAATACTTTGTAATGGTCATGGTCATGTACTCCAGATAAAATTTGGATTGTCACAGATGCGACTGATTGAACCGGATCATCCTGCAAGAGTCTTTAATATCACAACCTGCCTGTGAATACCAATGGTTCTTTCTGACGGCTGCAGGGTGATTGCATGCAGATTAAAAAAAATTACAGGT
>JAGLNZ010000088.1 GCA_023139225.1 Desulfobacula sp.
CATCAATCAGGACAAGCCCCTGATCGATTTGTGTATCCACCAGATAAACAGAGTACTCGTTGTCGCCCACATGGTAAATATTTTCAATGATTCGTTTCATAGATCAGCGAATAATAAATTTGTGATTTACAGTCAAGCAGGAAAATTTTTTATCCAGATTATGTTAATGCATTTTTTCGGTATTCCTGATAATTTGAACATTGGAATATTCCGGTTTCGGATAATCCCTGAGTTCAATCAGGTTTTCAATTTGATATATATATAGTATAATGGAGAATAATGAATTTTGACGTTGCCTCTGGCTCATATATTGTAATCTGTTTATCAAGGCTTTAATCCCTTTCCACCAAAAGGTATAGAGAAAAATTATGGATGAATGTATTTTTACTCACAGGTGTATTGTCGAAACCATAGATGGTTTACGAGATGGTCTGACCCATTTTTCAGGTCCAAGCCGGACAGCTGTTATTTATTCTATTAAACCGGATGACCCCATGCAAATTTATGATCCGTTAAGCCTTCTGGCAGGGCATGAGCCGAAATTCAAAGAATTATTTATAGATACGGATGAGTGGCGAAAAAAGGCAGCCATTCCCTATGACAAAAAAAAATTTACCAATTTAATTCCGGAAAAGAATCTGCAGTTGAGCGGACTGATTTCTTATGGGGGACGTTCAAGTTCTGTTGTTTATCAAATGTGGTTTACAGAGCATCATCCGAATATGTGCTCTATCGGTCCTACTGAAAGATGGCTGGGGCAAGCCGTCTGGAGGCTCTCTCATGATATCGCCAATGAAGAAGATCTGTATACCGGCATTTCAGGAAGTTTTTTAAAGGAATACTCTACTCATGCTATCCGTGACTATCTGATAGATGAAATGAATGTTTTGATTGGATGGGACACACGGATTAGGATTTATCCGATCCTGGAAGCAGTCCTTAAAATATCAAGAACTCCTGAAGAAGGGGCCTGGCCAAAAGGTGAATTGATTTTTGTTGAAAACCGGTCACTTCCAATGATGAAATTTATTGCAGAGTTTCAGAAGGCGGAACAACCAATACTGGCGGCTGTTGAGCATATCAGAAAACTTCTCCAATCTGTTGAAAACTCAGATCGGAAATTGGTGTCTGATGAGAAAAGGGTTATTGGCATTATCAAGGGGGATAAACCGGATTTTTCTATCACTGCTGATTTTAAAGGGCGGCATGGTTTTTTAAAGCTAAATGATAATAAAGTATGCAGTTTTTCAGATGGCAGTTTTAAATCAACCACCCGCAAAGCCAATCTTGTACAGGTCGAAGAAGCATTGCTTGAATCCAATATGGATCCAGTAGCAGCTTCCACTTTATATAAAATTGTTAATAGTATTGTTCATAGTGCGGCAAGGCAACTGCATGGCTGCACCATTGTAATAGACCTGAATGAAAAACCCATCTTCATCTCTGGTCATTCTCTTAAGCAGCCACTTGATCTAAAAAATCATGAGTATTTGAAATTGAGCAAATCTCTGTCAAAGGTGGATGGTGCCCTGCATCTTGGGGCTGACTTAAAACTCCATGGTTTTGCCTGCCTCCTGGACGGTCATTTTATTCCAGGTGAAAATCGGGCTCGTGGCGCCCGTTTTAATTCAGCACTCCGATTCACTGCAGAGCATGACAATATCATTGTCATTGTGGTTTCATCTGATAACCCTGTCTCCATCATGATTGATGGTGTAGCGCTGAACACCAAGT
>JAGLNZ010000089.1 GCA_023139225.1 Desulfobacula sp.
CGCTTTTTCTTTTAAGAGGGTGTATGCAGTTTCCATTAAGTCATCCTCAGAAAATGTTTTGGAAATGGGTTCTGCAAAATCTTCTTCATGGGCGGTTACAACACCCTGTTCCGTATCTGCATTTAAAGTAACTTCACAGGTAGTTCTGGCAAGAGCGGCGCCAATGGCATTTGCCACAGCGAATTCGGGCACCACGTCCGTTTCGATATGATAGAGTTCTTCTATTTTTTTAGCAAAATATGGGGCAGGTCCTCCAAGCAGCAGTATCTTTCTTGGACTTATTTTATATCCTTCAAGAAATTCATGAACGGTATAAACAGGTTTGGAATTTAGCTTATCAACCATTTCAAAGGTCTTTTTCAGTATAATACCACAGCATCTTTGAAATATTTGATCAGCCGCCTCTTTATCAGCCAGACCCAGCTTGAGGGCAATTTTATGAATGCCTTTTTCAGCATTTTGTTTATCCCCTTCATTCATCAGCCCCAGTACAAATAGGGCATCTGTCGGGGTAGGTTCAGATCCGCCAAATGCCATGGCAGGTCCCTTACGGTCGGGACCGATGACCAACTGATTATCTTTTACCCTGATAGTGCTGTCACCGCCAATCCCTTTTGAATCGGTTCGAAGTGATCTGATCAGACTTTTGTATTGCCCTCTTCGAATACCCACAGGCTCCAGTAACGGTGCTTTGTCAACTAAGAAAGCAATATCCGTGGTTGTACCACCGATATCAAGTACAATGGCATCCTGGTTTTCAGGGGCATAGGGGATAGCTCCCATAATGCTGGCAGCAGGCCCGGACAGCACTGTTTGACCTGGGAAAGACATGGAAGATTCAAGGATCATAGTGCCGCCGTCCGCTTTCAGGATTTGAATAGGAGCGGTAAGCCCCTTTTTCGCAAGGGATTGTTTGACAGCCTCAAAAAATGATTTGTGAAGGGAAAAAACAGCTGCGTTTAAATGTGTTGTGGCAATCCTGCGGGGAAAATTAAGGTTTCCCGAGACATGATGACCTAAAAACACTTTTTTAAAATATTTATTTAAAATTCTTTTAATAAGAATTTCATGGTTGGGATTTCGAACACAGAATTTGCTGACAACACCAACATATTCAATACCGGCTTTTTTCAACTTCTTGGCAATATCTTCGATTTCCATCTTGTTTACAGGGGCCTTTTCTCTACCCCTGTGATTGATTGATCCTGCAACACAATAATAGTGTTCCCCGGTTTTAAAAGCTGCGGGATCAATGCCGGGGCCTGCTGAAACAATCATTCCAACCGGGTCCATATTTTGCTGGACAATCGCATTGGTTGTCAATGTTGTTGAGATGACAATCCGCTTGATATCTTTTGGATCAACATTATCCAGAAGCTTGGTAAAACCTGAGAGAATCGTATTAAAAAGATCTGCAGAGTCTGTGGGTACCTTGATTGTTTTTTCAATACCGTTCCTGCTTAAAAGAACAGCATCTGTGTTTGTGCCGCCAACATCTAATCCAATAATCATGGCGAATTCCTGATTCTTAGTATATTACAGCTCAAAATTTCTTTTTCACACCATTGCGGAGCTTGTCAGAAAAACCAGGGCTTGTCAATCAGATTTTCGTTTGAAATATACCCGCTATCTGTTTTGGAAACCGGTTTTAACCTTGAATTATTAAGAGTTTTAATTTATCTATGAATAACATCGTTTACTTTGAAGAATGGATATTAGTTTGCAAGGAGTGATTATGGCAATCATTGAATGGGAAAAAAATGAGTCCGTGGCAATCATCAATATGTGTAACGGCCCTAATAAACAGAACCTTACCTTTGTGGCACAGATGAATCAATGTCTTGATGAGATATTGGAGGACAAAGAGATTTTTTCCATTATTTTGACATCCACGGATGAAAAAAATTTTTGCCAGGGGATTGATATTGAGTGGCTGGGGCAGAAAATGAATGATCAGGATTTTGACAGTATGAAATTATTTTTACACGGAATAAATGGAATTTTTAAAAGGTTTTTATTAATGCCTGTTCCAGTGATTGCCGCCATTAACGGCCATGCATTCGGAAATGGTGCCATGCTGGCCTGTACCTGCGATTTCAGATTTATGAAAAAAGACAAAGGCTTTTTTTGTTTTCCGGAAGTGGATATCAGCATACCGTTTCTTCCGGGCATGATCGAGTTTGTCAGAAAAGCCATACCTGAATATAAATTTAATGAGATGATTCTTTCCGGAAAGCGCCTTGCTGCCCAGGAACTCTATGACAGCCAAATAATAGTTAAAGCAAGTGAAAATAAAGAAGAGCTTCTCAAAGATGCTTTGGCCTTTGCTAAAACATTCATGAAAAAAAGAAAGATTTTTGGCGAGCTGAAAAAAAGGATGCACGGGGATATTATCAGGGTTATGGAGACCCGGGACATTGAAATAATCGATTCATTGGCTATTTTTATCCAGGAATAGGAAATTTGCCGGAGTCAGGGAAACTCTAAAGAAAAATCAGACTGTATTTGACCCATGCCCCCAATTTCATCGGCTTAAAACAGATCCAAAATTTAATTATGGTAAGAGATGTACTAAATGCAATTTGCTCTCCAATATACGTTAAAGCAAGCTTTTTAGATTTGGCTCCAGTTTTCTCCATATAGCGGAATTTCAGATCAGAAACTAAAAACCAGTCTATACTAGATGTGGTATTTGGGAAAAATTCAAAAAACCCGGACTGGTGAAAGAAGC
>JAGLNZ010000009.1 GCA_023139225.1 Desulfobacula sp.
CACTGATTACACAGGGCCGAAATAAGACTCTTGAACGATGGATCAAAAGGATTCCGGAAGAAACTCTGAAAGACAAGCCCTGGCTACTCTACTGGCTGGGTATCAGTTGTCTGCACTTTTCTGCCGGCGAAGCACGGGGCTATTTTGAAAAGGCATTTCACCTGTTTGAACACAGGCAGGACATGGATGGACTCTATTTATCATGGGCCGGGGTCATCGACAGTACTGCTTACAAGTGGAGCTATTTCACTAGTCTTGATCCCTGGATAGAATGGCTTGAGAACTGTATGCATCCCGGGCATTCTTTTCCATCTCAAGAAATCGAAGCAAAAGTGACCGTGTGCATGATGTTTGCACTGTTGATTCGAAAACCAGGACATTCCGACATACTGCAATGGGTTGAAAAAGCATTGTCTCTGTCCCGGAAAAGTAACAACTTTAATATTCATATCCAGGCCATCAATTGGGCAATGACATATTATGCCTGGATTGGAGACTTTGCAAGGATTGAAATCATACGGGATGAATCAAAAGAGCTGGCAAAATCACATAAAACGACCCCTGCTATGATGATCCACTGGAAGTGGATGGATATTTCAACACGGATAAGTACCATGACCGACATTGATTCCATCATGGATGAAATTTATGATACTATCGCCTTGATCAATACAACAGGGCTCCATGTCTGGAAGCATATATTTTACATGCCGGGCATTTTTGCTTCAATCCTGCTGGGGAAATTCTCAAAGGCGGATGATTTCCTGAAAAAATTCGAAGCTCTCCTTGATCGCAGCCATTCCCACGGATATACCATTTTTCACCATTTTAAGGGGCTTTTCAACCTTATCCAGGGAAATCGCTCACGTGCTCTTGCCCATGCCGAAACTGCAGTCAAGCTGGCTGAAGAAACCGGATACGCACTCACAACGATTGTGTGCCGGATTCAACTGGCGTTTATATTACATGAACAGGGAAAATCACATGAAGCTCTCAAAGAGCTTAACTACACATATTCCAGAGCACTTGACACGAAAAGCATTATTTACGAATTTATGTGCCTGATCGTAAAATCAAAAATTATCATGGATCAAGGTAAAAATGAAGAAGGGGTTGAACTCCTGCGCGAAGCCATGTCCCTGGGACGAACACACCACTATATGAATATGATCTGGTGGTGGCATCCCGCCATGATGGCCCAACTATGTGCAAAAGCCCTCATGTCTGGTATTGAAACAGAATATGTAAAAAAATTAATCCGAATTCATAAACTGGTTCCTGAATCTCCACCATATCATATTAAAAACTGGCCCTGGGCACTGGAAATATATAGCTTTAACCATTTTCAGATTATAAAAGACGGCAGCCCGCTTCGATTTGAAGGGAAGACTCAGAAAAAACCCCTTGAGTTGTTCAAAATGTTGATTGCCTCCGGAGGTAAAAAAATCAGCATTGAAAATATCATTGATGCTCTCTGGTATGAAGCTGATGGCGATATGGCCCGAAGTGCCTTTTCGACCACATTAAACCGTCTGCGTACATTAATCGGACATAAAGAAGCTATACAGCTTAGAGACGGAAAATTGACAATTGACCAAAACTGCTGCTGGATGGATATGTGGGTATTTTTAGACACCCTGGATAAGGCAGATGACCTGTGGAAAAAAGATAAAAAAAAGCAAGCAAGTGACTTATACAAAAAAGCAATAACAATTTATGCGGGGCATTTATTAGCCGAAGATGGTGGAAAACAATGGATCATACCAATGCGGGAACGTTTAAAAAATTTATTTCTCACCGCTATCATAAAATTGGGAATGTATTGGGAACAAAAAAAAGAATTTCAAAAAGCAATTGACTACTATACAAAGGGGATTGTTGTCGATAACCTGGAAGAAACATTTTACCAGCGGCTTATGGTATGCTTCCACCATCTGGGCCGTCATGCCGATGCCGCCAAGACCTACCGCCGCTGCAGGGATATATTGAAAACAATTCTTGGCGTTGTACCTTCGGAACACACAGAAGAACTCTATAAAAAAACAAGAAACTAAAAAAAAACAAGAATGAATGTCTGCTGTGACAAAAATGTTCTAAAGGATTATTGCGGACCTTGATAGACAAAAAAAAATGAATAGAATAAGACACAGATAAATATAACCTGAAAATAAGGATGATATCGTGTTTGGTGAAAACATAACTTATTCGGCTGCTCTTTTTGCAGGACTGCTCTCTTTTTTTTCTCCCTGTATTCTGCCATTGATACCGGCATATTTTTCTTTTATTACGGGATTATCCCTTGATGAACTGACTGATGATAAAAAACAAACCCGGCAGAAAGTAATATTGTCCACCATTTTTTATGTAGCTGGATTTTCCTTTATCTTTATTCTTTTCGGAGCTTCCGCGTCTTTTTTAGGCGGGTTTGCCAATCAATACTCCTGGGTTATCCGATATCTGGGCGGCGGAATTATTCTTGTCTTTGGGCTTCACCTTTTAGGGATTATCAACATCAAGGGATTTAATTTTGAAAAAAGAATCCATGTCAAAAAAAAACCATTGCATCTGATGGGCACCTTTGTCATCGGCATGGCCTTTGGTGCCGGATGGAGCCCGTGTATCGGTCCCATGCTGGGATCAATTTTAATTGTTGCCGGAAATCAGGATACAGTCCTTGAAGGAGTTTTACTTTTGGCTGTTTACTCTGCAGGCCTTGCCATTCCATTTCTTATCATGTCTTTTTTCATCAATTCCATTCTTGAAATCATGAAACGGGCAAC
>JAGLNZ010000090.1 GCA_023139225.1 Desulfobacula sp.
GTATCATGGTTTCCGGTAAGACCGCTTTCAAGTGACCCCACAATAGCCATGGAGCCTACACAATACATTAATGAGGCTGTGACAAATCCTGTAGAAAAACTGGAGGATGTTTTTGAAAATTTAGTTTCAAGAAAGTTTCCCAACTTTTCAAGGTAATTTTCAATGCCAATCAATTCTCCAATCAGAGATCCTGCGGCAAGACTGATAATAATAATCAAAAGGTCATTACATCCAAGGGCACTTTTCATGCCAATCAGAATAACAGCAAGGCCGATTGCCTGCATCACCGTCTGGTTATATTTTTCCGGAATTCCATTTCTAAATATCATTCCGACAAGGCTGCCTGCGATAATTGTCAGGCAATTTACAATTGTTCCCAGCACAAGTTCACCAAATTTAAATTATCAAGTTAAGTTCTAAAAAAAAGATTCTTTAATATAATCAACCCCGTTTTTAAACAGTTTGACACCAATGGTCATCTCCTGATCAAGGGTCTTGCCCTCTCTTTTAAGGCGTTGGGTCTCACGGGTCCAGTCCGGATGATTTGTAAAATGATTATAAGCTTCCGGGTGCGGCATCAACCCGAAAATTTTTCCTGTGGGATCACAAATTCCGGCAATATCCGCCAGGGACCCATTTGGGTTTAACGGGAATGCACCATCAGCGACTTGTCCCTTATTGTCGGCATATTGAAATACTATCTGGTTGTTGGCCAGAAGCGCAGCCACAACTTGCCGGGAAGCGATAAATTTTCCTTCTCCATGACGCACCGGATAATCTGCCGTATCAATATCTTTTGTAAACACACAAGGACTATTTTTATTGGCTGCCAGATGAACCCATTGATCACGAAAATTGCCGCAATCATTAAAGGTAACAGAAACACTTCGACTGGTATATTCCCTGTCCAGTCCGGGCAGAAGTCCCAAATTAACCAAAGCCTGGAATCCATTACAGATACCAATAATCAACTTGCCCTGATCAATAAAAGACAGCAGATCATCACCAAAATGATTTTTCATTTTTAATGCCTGAATTACCCCGCCCCCATGGTCATCTCCCCAGGAAAATCCACCGCCCAGGGCCAGGATATGAAAATCTTCCAGTTTTACTTTTCCGGAAATCAAGGCATTTATATGGACTTTTTGAGCATTGGCACCTGCCAGCTCAAACACATGGGCTGTTTCATTGTCACAATTTAACCCAAACCCGGTTAATATCAGTGCGTTAACCTTTTTCATATCATGTCTCCAAAGGTCTTGTTAAATGCTTTTTCAAGTTCTGCCGTTGAAAGGTCTATGAGCGTTTCCCTGTTAAGGCCAAAAATTTTCAGACAGGCATGCTGATCCGTTACAAAACCCACGCAGCTTGCAGCCATGCCTTTGAACAATTTTTCAAAAATATTTTTGTTTTCTGCTGAGACCGTAACAATCAACCTTCCCGAGGATTCCGAGAACAATACAGTTTCGTTTAAAAGCTCACCACGGTTTACATCCATTGGAAGGTCCGACAAATTAACTTCAAGCCCTAAACCCCCCGCCATTGCCATATAAGACAGATGAACGCCAAGGCCTCCCCTTGCAACAGCGTGGCAGGATGCCACAAGTTCTTTTTCAATGGCTGTTTGCAAAGTTCTGTAAATAACTTTAAATTTATCAAAATCAACATGGGGAATATTCAGACCAGTTTCATCAAAGGCTTCATAATACTCCGATGCCCCGAGTTCATTGGCAGTCGTCCCAACCACATATACAAAATCGCCGGCAATCTTTGGGTCCATGGTTATGCATTTTGAGACATCATCAATAACAGATGTTGCCGAAAACTGAACAGTTGCCATAGCTGAGACTTTGACTCTTTCACCAAACTCACCTATAAGATGACCATCAACATACATGCTGTCCTTACCGGATAACAAAGGAATCTCATATTTTTCACAAGTCTGTTTTAATGCCCGGCATGCACGAACAAGCTGGGCCGCTTTAAATTCTCCATCCGGATTTTTCTTTGGATCAAATTGTATATTGGGCCAGCAAAAATTATCTAATCCGCCGATATGATCGAAATTACCGCCTACAGAAATCAACCTTCTCACAGCTTCATCAATGGTGCAGGTCATCATATGATAAGCATCTATCTTTGAGTACCAGGGCAAAAGGCTCTGTGAAAAAGCAAGACCCTTTTGGGATGTAAGAACCGGCCTTGTCACGCTGGCATCAGACGGGATATTATGCTTAACGCCCACCAGGGGTTTTATCACGGAACCACCCTGGACCTCATGATCATACTGCCGGATAATCCATTCTTTGGACGCTATATTGGGCCGCTCAAGAATCTTGAGCAATAATTTATTAAAATCAGAGGGTGAACTTATTACCGGTTCTATCAACCCGCGGGATTCAGGTGAAAGCCAGGTTGCATCAAATTCCCAGGAGGGAAATCCCTTGTCTAAAAGATCCATATCCACATAGGCACAGGTTTCATCCTTATATTTGATATGCAGCTTGCCCGTATCCGTATATTCCCCAATCACAGTGCTTTCAACTGCATGTTCTGTTGAAAGTTCCATAAACCGGTCCAGATTTTCAGGCTTAACAGCAATGGTCATGCGTTCCTGGGACTCTGAAATCCAGATTTCCCACATATCAAGGCCTTCATATTTTAATGGCACTTTATCAAGCCAGACCACACACCCGTTAGAAATCATGGCGGACTCACCAATGGATGAGGACAAACCGCCACCGCCATTATCAGTGATAAACGGGATTAAGCCTTCATCGCGGCAGATTAAAAGAAAGTCATGCATTTTTTTCTGGGTATAGGGATCACCGATCTGGACATGACCTGCGGGTGTGTTTTCCGAATAACTTTCCGAAGAGGCGGTCACACCATGGATTCCGTCTTTTCCAACCCGGCCGCCGCTCATGATAATAAGTTC
>JAGLNZ010000091.1 GCA_023139225.1 Desulfobacula sp.
TCTTTTCATGGCTGGGTTTGCCCGCAACCTTACTTGGCATAATCCCCAATGCCGTTACAAACACAAGGCTTTTCCCCATGTACCCCGGATGAAACAATATCTGGCCAAAAGTGGTGGGGACACCGCTTTTATTCCCTCCGTCTTTTACACCCTCTATTACACCGTCAAGAAGGCGTCTGGGATGAAGCGGCGGATTTAACGGACCATTATAATTTATATCTCCCACACAATACCCAAAACTGCCCATGAACAGCTTTGAACCAAGCCCCGTTCCCATGGGATCACGGTAAACCCCTACAATGCCTGTTATTGCGCCACCATAGGCTTCCATATTAGAAGGGGAGTTATGGGTTTCGCCTGTAACCACATAATTATTTTCATCATCAAACCTGCCAACCCCTGCATTGTCCCACAACACAGAGACCACCCAGTCTTTTTTCTCTTTAAACTTTAAGGTTGGTTCCTGGATATAGGTTTTAAACAGGTTGTTTTCAATTACTTCTTCGTTATTGGCAGCATCCTTGTATCTGAAAATTCCCTGGAAGGTGTTATGATTGCAATGATCGCTCCTGGCCTGGGAAATGTATTCCAGTTCCAGGTCAGTCGGTTCAAAAAGACCCACTTCTTTTCTGGATTCCATTACTTTTGAATCCAGAAAATACTCCCGAATTACTGGGATATCCCTTGGATTCAATGCCAAATTTCTTATATCTGAAATTTTTGCAAGGCTTTTATCCGATTCAATACTGATAACTTCAAAACAAGGCGTATGATCAAGAATAACCTTGGCGGGCTTAACATCCGCCCCACTCTTCTTATTCCATTTTTCAATGGAAAAAACTTTGAATTGCTGAATAATACTATTGGATAAAAGCTCGGAACCAAGTTTTTCCACGTCTTCACGAACAAGTGTGTCACCTTTCAGGCAATAACGTTTTGACGTATATATGCCTTCGTCAGGTCCAAAATTTTTCCCCAAATGGTCTGTAACAGCTTCCATTGCTGTTGCACCCGGGTTATCTTTTACCCCGGGTCTGAAACCGATCCAGATACACCAGTCAAAATCAATATCAAGGGGATTTAAGCTTGAAACCTGGGTCACAGGGTTAGTGAGAATCTCATCTTTTACCTTTTCAAGCTGCTGCTGGTCAAGATCTGACTCAATGGTCACGATATTGATGCATCGTGCCTCTTGAATGTTAATTCCGAAATAAGATTTTGCCTTCTTTATCAGAGAAATGCCCTGGGCATCTCTCAGCTCTTTTTTAAGAGCAATCTCAATACATGAAATCATATTATCCACTCCATATTATCTGGCCCTAATTATCCAGCATTGGTGAACATTCTTACAATGTCATTATAAAAAACAAAAACCATTAAAGCTACAAGCACAGCCGCACCCAATTGAACCAGTTTTTCGCGTAATTTATCACTAACAGCCTTGCCTGTAGCTGCTTCAATACCAAAGAATAATAGATGGCCGCCATCTAACACCGGAATCGGAAAAAGATTTATAATACCAAGATTTACAGAAAGCAGTGCAATAAACCAGACAAAACTCATAATTCCCGCTTTTGCCTGTTCACCGGCCATTTGGGCAATCATCAAAGGACCGCCCAGGTTGTCTGCCGAGATACTTCCATTGATCATTTTGCCAACGGAAAGTATGGTTAACTTCACAAGCCCGTAAGTATCCTTAATGGAATGCCACAGAGCAGCAAAAGGGTTAAGGCTTTTGTGAAAAGACTCCCCTGTACCAACGATACCAATGACATATTTTTCAATTTCTTCACCAAACAGATTTTTACCGGGCGCAAGAACCGGGGAAAGAACAATCCCTTTAAGTCTTGTGTCACGCTCGACAATAATTTCCAATTGTTCGCCGCTGCTTGCACTAATAATCCGGGCAATGTCTTCAAATGATTCAATTTTGGTTTGGTTTATTTCTTTGATCACATCTCCTGCCCTTATTCCGGCCGTTAAGGCAGGTGTATCTTCCATGACTTCACCCACAACCGGTTTAGCCAGGTAAATTCCTGCAAACTGGTAAAGGATATAAAAAATAAAAATGGCCAGTAAAAAATTAAAGAAAGGGCCCGCTGCTACTACGATACTTTTTTGAAGCAATGATTTGTGAGTAAAAGAAGCCTTTATATCTTCAGGGGCAAGAGTAGCTCCGGGTTCCTCACCCACCATCTTAACATACCCGCCAAGGGGTATGGCAGACAGACAATACTGGGTGCGGCCAACTCTCTTTTTTAAAATTTTCGGTCCAAACCCCAGGGAGAACACTTCAACTCCCACTCCACATAATCTTGCCGCAATAAAATGTCCAAATTCATGAATGAAAACAAGAATGCCGATAACAATTATGAATGCAATAGCAGAATGCCCCATTAGACCTCGCTTTTATGTCACTTTTATATTTGGGATTGCACGATGTCACGTGCCCAGCAATCCGCTTCAATAATACCTGAAAGATCTGGATTGTCAATCCGTGTATGAACTTCCATTGCCCTGGAAATAAGTCTGAAAATATCTGAAAACCCAATGCGTTTTTCAAGGAATGCCTTAACTGCTACCTCATTGGCGGCATTCATGACAGCCGGAAGAGTCCCTTTTTGCTTACAGGCCTCAAAGGCAAATAAAAGGGAGGGAAACTTTTGTGTATCCGGTTTTTCAAATGTCAGGGAATGCAGGCTCGTAAAATCGGGAAAATCCATTTGCAGGTTAAGCCTGTCAGATCCTGACAGGGCATAGGAAATGGCCGTCTTCATATCAGGCTGCCCCATTTGTGCCATGATACTGCCGTCTTTATACCCCACCATGGAATGTACAATACTCTGGGGATGAATAAGCACTTGGATTTCTTTATGGGTAACATCAAACAAATGGGCTGCTTCAATAATCTCAAGACCTTTATTCATCAAAGTAGCTGAATCTATCGTAATTTTATTTCCCATGTTCCAGGTAGGATGATTAAGGGCATCTTTCAGGGTAATATCTTTGAAAGCAGCAAAAGGCTTTTCCCTGAAAGGTCCGCCTGAAGCCGTCAAAAATATTGTTTTTAAGTCTTTTTTCTGGTTTCCCTTAAGGCATTGAAAAATTGCACTGTGCTCACTGTCTACGGGCAGGATTGAAACGCCGTTTTCCAATGCTTTGGCCATGAATAGCTCACCGGCCATGACCAGGGTTTCCTTGTTGGCAAGTGCAATTTGCTTTTTTGCCTCAATGGCGCAAAGGGCAGGTTTTAGGCCTGCCGCCCCCACCATGGCCAGAAGAACGGTATCTGAATCCGTATAAGAGGCTGCTTCAATAAATCCTGCCTCACCAAACAAAATTTGCGGCCTGCACCTTCCTTTTAACAATCGGGATAGCTCCAGGGCTTTATTTTCATCAAACACTGCAACCAGTTCAGGTTTAAATTCATCAATCTGTCTGGAAAGACATTCTATATTATTTGCGGCTGTTAAAGCCTTTATCCGGAAAAGATCAGGATGCATCCGGACAATTTCCAAAGCACTGGTACCGATGGAGCCTGTAGAACCTAATATTGACAAGTATTTCATAAAACAAATACCAGGTAGACATATAAAACAGGAATGGCTAACAATAATCCGTCAATTCTATCGAGCATCCCGCCGTGCCCGGGTAGAATCCGGCCTGAATCTTTAATACCTGAAGCACGCTTCATAGCGGATTCAAACAGGTCGCCTATTTGTCCGGCAACAGCAAGCAGAAAACAAGCCGGAATGACAAGAAATGCCAATGACAGATCATTAAAGAAAATCCAGCAAAAAATGAATCCTATACCCACGGAAGCTGCGATGCCGCCCAATGATCCTTCAATGGTTTTGTTGGGGCTGATATTAGGAGCAAGGGCTCTTTTCCCAAAGAATGTACCCGTATAAAATGCACCGGTATCATTTGCAAAATTAACAATCAGCATCCAGATAATCCAAAATGTTCCGCCATCAAGTTCTTTAATAAAAACCAGCAGAGACAAAGATACCGGGATATAAATAACGCCTAAAACCTGCTTTGCAATAGTATCAAATATGGCATGATTGCTGGCAAACCGTGACAATACAAAAACAGATAAGGCTAAAAGGTTCATGGCGAGGATTAAAAACAGAACCTCCCAGGATCCCAGGCAGGCACTGACAATCAATGTCATTGAAACAATATAGGAGATGACCTTGATGGTTTTGGAAACGGGTACTTCATCATTTCTTAAAATAATTCTTAAATATTCGCGCATGGCAAATATGGCAACAATGGAAACCAGTGCAGCAAGCAATAATGTACTGCCCTTTATGAGAATCCATAAAAGTATGGGAACAAGTATGAGTGCGGTTACCCATCGTTTGAAGTGCTGCATTCCACCTTACCGAAGCGTCGGTCCCTTTCCTGAAAATTTTTTAAAATCTCAATGAATTCGTTTTCTGAAAAATCCGGCCACAGGGTGTCACTAATATAAATTTCAGAATATGCTGCCTGCCATAACAAAAAATTACTTAACCTGTATTCCCCGCTTGTGCGGATAATCAAGTCGGGATCAGGCATTTCTTTTGTGTAAAGGTGATCTGAAATAAGATCCTGGCTGATATCCTTGTAATCCAGATCTTTTGATTTAATTTTCTTTGCAATCTTTCTTACGGCAGTTGTAATCTCTTCTCTTGAACCATAACTTAATGCAAGATTCAAAACCATTTTTTTATTATGTTTTGTCAACTGGATTGCAGCGTCAAGTTCTTCTTGAACATCCGTGGGGAGCTTATGCATCTGACCAATGACATTGAGGCGGATATTGTTTTTTTTCAGCTCTTCTTTTTGGGACACAATAAATTTTTTTAAAAGCATCATTAATGCTTTAACTTCATGTTTAGGTCTGCCCCAGTTTTCCGTGGAAAATGCATATAGGGTGAGCATCTCTATACCAAGTTTTCCACAGGCTGTCACGATGGATCGGACGGTTTGCGAACCTTGTTCATGCCCTTTGACACGATTCAGCATTTTTTTTTTAGCCCATCTGCCGTTGCCATCCATGATAATGGCTACATGGGATGGAAGTGTTGCGGGATTAAGAATCACATCATGTGTTGCGTCAGACTTCAAGAATTTCCTTTTCTTTTTTTGCAAAAGATTTCGTCTAATCGCTTAATATATTCATTCAGTGGCTTCCTGGACCTGCTTTTGAGCCTTAAAACTGTCATCCTCTGAAATATCCCCCTCCTTTTGAAGTTCTTTTAACATTTCGTTGGAATCTCTCCGGATATTTCGAATAGCCACTTTATAATCTTCGCATGATCTTGGCCGCACTTTTTACAATCTCTTTTCGTCTCTCTTCTGTCAAAGGCGGTATTGAAATTCTGATTAATTTACCATCGTTAGAAGGTGTCAGGCCAAGGTTGGCTTTCAAGATCGCCTTTTCGACTTCATTTATCACACTGACATCCCATGGTTTTACAGCAATAAGTCTACTTTCAGGGATGGATACGGTTGCCATTTGCGGCAAAGGTGTCTGAGTCCCGTAGTAATCAACTTTAATACCATCAAGTATTGCCTGAGATGCCCTGCCGGTACGAACTTTTGATAATTCCTTTATCAAAAGCTTTTTCAGATTTACCCATTCTTTCTTTGGTTTCTTGAAGCACTTCATTTATCATAACAATCCATCCTCAGTTAATGGTTACTTATTTGTTATAAATCCGAGTACCAATAGCCTGGCCCCTTACAGCCTTAGAAATATTATCTTCCTTATGAAGATCAAACACCTGCACTGGCAAATCATGTTCCATTGCAAGGGAAATTGCGGTCATGTCCATTACGTGAAGTTGTTTTTCAATGACCCTCATATAAGACAATTCATCAAACATGACAGCATCATCATGAACCACCGGGTCTTTATCATAGACACCATCAACCTGGGTGGCCTTAAATAGAATTTGAGCCCTTGTTTCATGAGCCCTTAACACAGCTGCCGTGTCCGTTGTAAAATAGGGATTTCCCGTACCCGCAGCAAAAATAACCACACGGCCCTTTTCAAGATGCCGAATGGCTTTTCTGCGAATAAACGGTTCTGCAATTCTGTCCATAGGGATGGCAGACTGCACCCTTGTCGGGACATCACACTTTTCAAGGGCATCACAAAGAGCCAGACTGTTTATAACAGTCGCCAGCATTCCCATATTATCGGCAGAGGTTCTGTCCATACCGGCAGAACTTCCTGCAACCCCCCTGAATATATTTCCACCACCTACAACGACAGAAATCTGTACGTTAAGACGGTAAACTTTTGCAATTTCCTCTGCAACATAATGAATCATTTCAGGGGTAATGCCAAAGCCCTGATTTCCCATCAGGGCTTCCCCGCTCAGCTTAATTAAAACCCGTTTAAACTCCGGCTCTTTGTTCAAGATTCTATTCTCCTATCTGGAAACGTACAAATCTTTTTATTTGAATATTTTCACCGATTTTACCAATGGTTTCTTTTAATAAATCAGTAATGGTTTGCTGGGGATCTTTTACATATTGCTGGCTCATCAGGCAGACTTCTTTATAAAATTTCTCCACTTTACCTTCAACAATTTTGTCAATAATATTCTCGGGTTTACCTTGTTCAAGCATTTGTGCACGGAAAATCTCTCTTTCCTTTTCAACAACTGCCAAATCAACATCTTCAGGATTCAGACCTACAGGATTTGCTGCGGCGACATGCATGGCAATATTTTTTACAAACATCTGGAAATCTTCTGTTTTGGCAACAAAATCAGACTCACAATTCACCTCAATAAGAACACCTAATTTAGAACCGGTATGAATATAAGAATAAATCAGGCCTTCAGATGTTGTACGACCGGCTCTTTTTGCGGCTTTAGCCAGGCCTTTTTTTCTTAAAAGATCGATTGCTTTTTCCATATCACCTTCTGCATCAGTAAGAACTCTTTTGCAGTCCATAATACCTGAACCGGTTGCGGAACGAAGCTCTTTTACCATTGCTGCGGAAATTTGCACCATTTTCTTTACTCCTTATCTTTACTCAGTCGCTTCTGGCTCTTCGACTGGTGTTGTTCTTCTTTTAATCTTTTCAACGACAGGACCATCCGTACCATCCGACACTACTTCGATCGTCGCTTTTTCATCGGAAAAATCTTTATTTTCTTCTGCTCCGCCTTTATCGGATTCAGCTTTTTGTTTTTCTTCATAAAGCGCTCTTCCTTCGATACAGGCATCTGCAACACTGGAAGCAAAAAGCCGGATGGCTCTGATTGCATCATCATTTCCAGGAACCACATAATCGATATCATCGGGATCACAGTTTGTATCAACAACAGCAACAATAGGGATTCCAAGTCTTTTACCCTCTTTCACGGCTATGGCTTCATTTTTGGGATCAATAATAAAAATCGCTCCGGGCAATCTTTTCATATGACTGATACCGCCAATGGCAAACTCCAGCTTGTCTTTTTCTTTGAGCATTTTTGATTGCTCTTTTTTCGGATAATTTTCAAGACTTCCGTCATTTTCAATTGACTTTAAAAAATGGAACCGGGTGATATTATTCTTAATGGTCTGAAAGTTGGTCAGCATACCACCAAGCCACCGGTTCTGTACATAGAACTGTTCAGCACGATTTGCTTCTTCATAGATTGCTTCGGACGCCTGTTTTTTTGTCCCGACAAAGAGGACGTCCTGACCATTGGCTGCCACACCTTTAATAAAATCATGGGCGGTTTTGAATAATTTGACAGTCTGCTGAAGGTCAATGATGTAAATTCCATTTCTTGCTCCAAAGATATATTTTTTCATCTTTGGGTTCCAGCGTTTGGTCTGATGCCCGAAATGCACACCAGCTTCCAAGAGTTCTCTAATTGTAATGTAAGCCATTTGTTCTCCAGTTAATTAAGGTTTTTTTCCACCACTCAGATCATCCTTGAAATTCGACTTTTTTCAAAGCACCTGATTTTCAAGTCCCTGAATGTGAGTTTTTATAATCCAACAAAAATCCTAATTTATATATCAAAAAAAACTTTTTTAATCAATTGATTTTTTAATTAAAATCACTCTGTTATGTCCGGCAAGATCCCTTATAAATTCAATGGATTGGTACTCGGGATATGGTTTTAAAATATTTTGAACCCCTTTTTTTTGATCAAAGCCCATTTCAAGCAGTATTGTTCCCCCGGGAACAAGATAATGATGAACATCTTTTAAAATAGACCTGAAACTATCAAGCCCGTCCCTGCCGCCATCAAGGGCAAGCATGGGTTCGAACCGCCTTATTTCCGGCTGCAGGTTTTGAATATCCCCGGTGGGGATATAGGGTGGATTGGAAATGACCAGATCAAATCTCGGGTCAAATCCAGGAAATTTCTTTAATGATGATAACCAGTCGCCGACAAAAAAACTGATCTTATCTTTCATCATTCCCGGGAGTAATTTTTGGGCATTTTTTTTTGCAATTGCAAGTGCTGCAAAAGATATATCGCTTGCATAATACACATGATCGGGATTTTTTTTTGCCAAAGAAACGACAATCGCACCGGAACCTGCCCCCAATTCAAGGACAGTCTTAGGTTTGAAATCTTTTTGCCGGGCATTTAATACTTTTAATGCTTGTTCAACAATAGTTTCAGTATCAGGCCGGGGGATCAGAACACCTTTTTCCACTTCAAAATCAGATTCAAAAAATCCTTTTTCCCCAATAATATATGCAACCGGCTCGTTTTGTATTCTTCTTTTGATTAACGCCTTAAAACGGGATAACTCATTTTTCTGAAGGGGACGGTCATGCTGAAGATAAAGATCAATCTGCTTTATGCCAAGACAATGGGCAAGCAGCATTTGGGCTGTCAATCTGGGGCTGTCAATGGAATGGTCTTTAAAATAAGATTCTGTCCAGGAAAGAATCTTAATGATGGTCCAGTCATTCGATTTATTTTCCGGCAATTTCTTCAGGCAATTTCCTTTAATGCCTGTGCCCGGGTCTGTGTTGTAAGCTCATCAATAATTTCCTGAATATTGCCTTCCATGATACTGTCCAGCTTATAAAGCGTAAGGCCGATTCTATGATCCGTCATTCGGCCTTGAGGAAAATTGTATGTCCTGATCCTGCCGCTTCTATCCCCTGTGCCCACCTGCCCTTTTCTCTGGGCCGCTCTTTTACCTTCCTCTTCTCTCACCTTGGCGTCAAGGATACGGGAATTAAGAACATTCATGGCTTTGGCCTTGTTTTTATGCTGGGATTTCTCATCCTGGCACGTAGCTGTAACACCGGTTGGGATATGGGTAATCCTGACCGCAGAGTCTGTTGTATTTACAGACTGCCCGCCGGGCCCTGAAGACCTGAACACATCAATTTTAAGATCAGCAGGATTGATATCAATATCAATATCTTCTGCCTCGGGAAGGACGGCCACGGTAACAGCAGAGGTATGAACTCTTCCCTGGGCCTCTGTTTCAGGCACTCGCTGGACACGATGGGTGCCGCTTTCATATTTAAAACTGCTGAAGGCTCCCTTCCCGCGCACCAGAAATACAATTTCTTTAAACCCGCCCGAGCTGGAGTCATTTTTCTCAACAATCTCCATGGTCCAGTTTTTGGATTCAGTATACCTTGAGTACATTCTGAACAAGTCGCCGACAAAAATACCTGCCTCTTCTCCACCGGTTCCAGCCCGGATCTCAAGGAGAACATTTTTACTATCTCTGGGATCTTTGGGTATCAAAAGAAAATTGAGTTGAGATTTTACAGCCTGTATTTTTAAGTCAAGGCCCGGTATCTCTTCTTTGGCCATGGCCCGTATTTCAAGGTCATCATCCTTTAAAAATTCTTTTGCCTCTTTGAGCTCTTCCAAAAATCCTTCATATTCTCTGAACATTGGAACAATTTTATTGAGTTCCCCATGTTCTATCAAATACTCCTGGTATTTTTTCTGATCACTAATGACAGCCGGATCACTCAAGAGCTGCTCAAGCTTGATAAATCTTTCTTCAATGCCTTTTAATTTTTCTATCATAATTCAAAAACTCAAAAGGGGTTCTTTAAATCAAGACCCCTTTTTTGATTACAAATTGATTACAAATTACTAAAAAGTGCTAAATGAGTTTTGTTGCGTCAAACCCTGCATATTTCTTTTTGAAACGATCAATTCTTCCGGCAGTATCAACCAGCTTTTGTTTTCCGGTGAAGAAAGGATGACACTGGGAACAAATTTCCACTTTGATATTTTCTTTTGTGGACCCAACTTCAAATTTTGCACCACAAGCACAAGAAGCTGTAGATCTTGTGTATTTTGGATGTATATCTTTTTTCATCTGTCTTAAAACTCCTTACCATGCCTTATTTCAGGCAATCATTTAATTCTTAACTCTAAACTTATGAATTCATCAATTCAAGAAACTCTTTATTATCCTTTGTTCCTTGCATTTTTTCAAGTAAAAACTGCATGCTGTCTACAGAATTTAGACTCGACAACAATTTTCTTAAGATCCAAACACGGTTCAAGACCATTGGATCAAGCAGCAATTCCTCTTTTCTCGTCCCTGATTTATTCATATCAATGGCAGGGAAAACTCTTTTATCCGCAAGTTTTCTATCCAGAACAAGCTCCATATTACCCGTGCCTTTAAATTCTTCAAATATGACTTCATCCATACGGCTTCCAGTATCAACCAAGGCTGTTGCGATAATGGTCAGACTCCCGCCATCTTCGATATTTCTTGCTGCACCGAAAAATCTTTTGGGTCTGTCAAGGGCGTTGGAATCCACACCACCGGAAAGAATCTTACCCGACGGCGGCATCACGGAGTTATATGCCCTGGCAAGCCTTGTAATACTGTCAAGCAGTATCACAACATCATGACCCTGCTCTACAATTCTTTTAGCCTTTTCAATGACCATCTCCGCCACCTGGACATGTCGTTCCGACGGTTCATCAAAAGTAGAACTGACAACTTCGGCATCAACATTTCTTGCCATATCGGTCACTTCTTCGGGGCGTTCATCAATCAGGACAATCATTGGGATGGCATCCGGATGGGCTTTAACCATACTATTGGCAATATTCTGCAACAGCATGGTTTTACCCGCCTTTGGCGGAGACACAATCAAACCGCGCTGACCAAAGCCTATGGGTGACATTAAATCAATCACGCGCATGGCGTAATTGTCCGATTCAGCCTCAAGATTCATTTTTCGATCAGGATAAAGGGGCAATAAATTATCAAAAAGAATGGTTTCAGCAGCAAGTTCAGGATTTTGAAAATTAACGGCCTCAACTTTCAGCAATGCAAAATATCTTTCAGAATCTTTGGGTTGTCGAACCTGGCCGGAAATTGTATCACCGGTTCTTAAATTAAACCTTCTGATTTGTGAAGGGGATACATAGATATCATCAGGGCCGGGGAGATAATTATATCCCGGGGCTCTTAAAAATCCAAAACCGTCAGGGAGAATTTCAAGCGTGCCTTCACCATAAATCTGACCGCTTTCTTCAATATTTGCCTGGAGCAATGCAAAAATCAAGTCCTGTTTTTTAAGCCCGCCAATCCCTTTGATTTTGTATTCCTTAGCAAGCTTGGTCAACTCACTAATCTTCATCTTATTTAAGTCTACAAGGTTCATTCATTCTCCCAAAATTTGTTTTATTATCTTTTACAGGCTAAAGTTTGTTTTTGAAGTGCACCTTTTTGAAGTCTAAAAACCAAAAATGACATGAAAAAACAGACAGATATTTTGAAATTTATTGTTTAATTTTTGATTAATAAGGCAAAAATTTCACGTTGTCAAGAATTCTTTTTGGATTTTGTTAAAGAGATTGTCAACAGATTCAAAGAGTTCAGACCTTGTCCCCTTGTTGAAAACAACATGGTCCGCCCTTGCCATTTTATCTTTCTGGGGCATTTGAAGATCAAGTATCTTTTGGGCATCTTTTTTTGCAACATTGTCCCGATCAGAAATTCTTTCAACAAGATCCAACTCCTGTGCCGTGACAGCAATCGTGACATCAAATTGCTTCTCCATGCCTAATTCAAACAACAAAGGCACCTCGACAACCACGGCTTTTTTATCCTTAAACTCAGCATTCTCCATCTGGAAAACCATTTCTTTGATAATCTGAGGATGTAAAATATTCTCCATTTTTTGTCGTAATGTTAGATCACTTACAATGATATTTCTCAGTCTTGCCCTGTCCAGGGTTCCATCTTTTCGGACCACCTTTTGGCCAAACAATTCAACGATCTTTGTAAACCCGGGCATTCCAGGCTCTACAATCTGTCTTGCAATCACATCACAATCCAAAGTGACCAGACCCATCGCTTCAAATCTCCGGCATACAAGACTCTTGCCGGAGCCTGCCGATCCTGTAACTGCAATCCTTAAAATTTTCATTATATTTGAAACATAGATAACTGCATATTGTTTCGTTTAAATTAGTGTGCCAGCATAAATATTGACTATAATACGGTTCTATGGTAGTTTTCAAGACCGTTTACAATAATAATTGAAAGGATTTGGATTGTGGAAAGAACATTATCAATAATAAAGCCCGATGGCGTTGCAAAAAACGTGATTGGTGAAGTAATCAAACGGTTTGAAACCGATGGCATTAAAATTGCCGCCATGAAAATGATTCAGCTTACAAAAACACAGGCTAAAGGATTTTATGCCGTTCATAAAGAACGCCCGTTTTTTGACAGCTTGACGGATTTTATGACTTCAGGACCAATTGTTGTGATGGTTCTTGAAGGAGAAGATGTGATTGCAGGGAACAGAAAACTCATGGGTGCTACCAATTTTGAGGAAGCTAAAGAAGGCACTATCAGAAAAGATTATGCAACGAATATAGAAAAAAATGTTGTTCATGGTTCTGATGCACCTGAAACAGCCGCTTTTGAAATCGGATATTTTTTCAATGATCTTGAAATCCAGAGAAGATAATATCCTTATATTTATAAAACCAGAACCGCAGTCTGGCTTTTATTTTTCCGCTGCGGTTTTTTTATTTCCTGACATTGTTTCAGGGCATCAAAAGATCAAACCCCGTCGCAGCATCCTTTTTTCTCACGCCGGTTGAGTCTAAAAGCTCATGGAGAATGATCTCCATCACATGCCACACCTTTACCCCGTTTCTGACACAGCCTGTTACGGTTGAGGAGCCTCTGCCACAGGCCATATGCATATGAAGAACCGGCTCACCTTTTTCATCGGGAAAAAGTGTACCCGTCCCTGCAACCTCATGAACATCATCAAGTATATGCACCTTGGGTACTATCTGTTGGGCTCTGCCCCGGGCAGGACCCGTGACCAGTACACTTTCAGTATCTGCTCCACCCAAAACAATCAAAGATGCTGCTTTAATTTCATTCTTTTTTGCAAATTTTTCAATTTCT
Source organism: Desulfobacula sp. (assembly GCA_023139225.1). Taxonomy (GTDB): domain Bacteria; phylum Desulfobacterota; class Desulfobacteria; order Desulfobacterales; family Desulfobacteraceae; genus Desulfobacula. The sequence goes on from JAGLNZ010000091.1 coordinate 13,399, forward strand.
TCATGTAAAATATCACCATCTTCAAGCCTGATGACAAATATCCGGCCTGGTTTGGCCAAAGAATATTTCATGATTCATTTTCCTTAAGTTTTATAACCATCAATATCTACGCTGGTATGCTCAAATCCTATTTTTAGAAATTTTTTTGATATCTTGTGCCTGGTATTATCATTCAATATCTTGTCTACCAACCCGGGTTCGACCTCAATTCTGGCTGCTTTACCATGGCATCTCACCCGTACCTGGGCAAATCCCAAATTCTGCAAAAAAACTTCTGCCATATCCACCATAGCAAGATCCTTGGCCTTTATCATTGTATTATATGGAATCCTTGTTGCCAGACAGGACTGGGAGGGCTTATCCCAGGTTGCAAGTCCCAGTTGCCTTGACAGCAGCCTGATATCCGCTTTGGTAAACTTTTCATCCACCAGAGGGCAGAGAAAGCCAAGCTCTTTTGCAGCCCTTAACCCAGGCCG
>JAGLNZ010000092.1 GCA_023139225.1 Desulfobacula sp.
ACGTATTACAAACCACATCCTTATTTTCAAGGATATCCACATCAAGACAGATATGCTTAACCCCTATTGAACGTGCGATTCTCTTTGCAGACTCAACTTCTCTTTTTGGCACGAACTGCGAACAAACTGTAATGGCAAGCAATTGCTGCGGATTTATTTTCTTTGCCATTGCCAGAAGAAACGTACTGTCAACACCGCCTGAAAAAGCCACTGCAAAAGAGCCTATTTTTATTAATTTTGCTTCAATATCCTTAAATTTTTCAACAATCTGTTTCACCCGAATTAATGAATATAAATCTCAAACTTGGTTTCAGCATTGGTAAGGGTATCAATCCGTTCCTGATATGCCCGTCTTTCTTTGCTGACCAGCCATTTTGACCAGTTATCGATATGCTGCCATTTGCTGATGATCAGAAGTTCCCCTGTTACGTCAACCCGTTTTAAAGTTTCAGCCCCGATGTAGCCTTCCTGACTTAAAGCAGCCGTTCTCATTTCCCGGTATAACTCTGCCAGCAGACTTTCATTTCCAGGCGCAACCTTTCTTTTAATCAATACTATAACAGCCATCTTTTCCTCCCATATTTTATATTATTATGGAAAAACTTAGGAACACATAATGTATAATATACCATAATTCACCTGGTTTTAACAAACTTTGAGCCAAGATAATAATCCAGATAATTCTTGACTATACAACGCTCTTAATGTATAAAAGCCAATCATTATTTTGCTGGGTGATCGTCCAACGGCAGGACTACGGACTCTGACTCCGTCAATTAAGGTTCGAATCCTTATCACCCAGCCACTTAAAAGACAAAGGCTTTCAAGAAAAAATCTTGAAAGCCTTTTTTGCATCCGCGGTATTCCTCCGGTATCGGTGTCAAATTATACTTGCGCAAACCTCTATATATATTCGGCATTGCCATATCAGTGATTACTATATCAAATTTATCGGAGCTACCACTAAAAACTTCAAGAGCCTCAAGGCTACTGGAACGTAAAGTAACTTGATAGCCCCTTTGAATTATTTGAACATATCAGTTCCCCAAGGTGTCAGCTTTTGCTTCTGCCAAAAGATGTTCATTCCATTTCTTGCCCCAGAGATCAGGAACAGTTTCTTCTATTTCCAGTATTGACTCAAAGAGGATATCAAGTTCATTAAAGATATTCTTTAAATTTTCCCGGTCATGGCATAACCACACGCAATAGCGGATTCCTTCTTCTTTATTATAACAGGTGCGGACCCATGTGGCCGATTCAACGTTGGATAATTTTATCCAGTTTTCTTGTACTGCTTCCCAACTGACATTTGGATCGTTATGGACTACCATGAATTTTTTTATACCAGCCATTTTTATACCTCCTCGTTTATTAATTGAATTAATGATTAATAATTACACGGTCATTGTTGACAGATATCCTTCATAGGATATCAGATTTTATGGTGCCATAAAAAATATTCTTTAAAAATCAAGTGGGAAATATCACCCCCTTTTCATAAAAAGCCAAATATCCCCAAAAGACAGATAAATTAAATTACAAAGGCAAAGAACATAACGAAATACTATAATAGAAAGTACGAATAGTAATGTGGAATAGATTTTTATTTCATATCAACAGACATCTTAAAATTCGGTTGTCGCAAAGAAGTAAATATCAATCAACTTGTACTTGAAAAAGTTATCAACATTATCAGAAAGGACTAATAACAATCGAAGAATCTATATTTTTTTAAATATAACAAAATTGTGCAGAAACAACAACACAACTTTTCCAAAATCAAATCTCTTTTTAACACACTGCCCAAATTACTGTTCGGATGATTTTCTTTAGAGAGTTGAGACTGAATTATGCCGGCATATATGCTGACAAGCAAGCACCTTAAAAAATCCATTCCAAAAGCAGCGGTTAGGGTTTGCTGAACATCCATCATAATCAGGAGTTCGTTAGTGGCAAAGCCCACCAATTTCTTTTTCATTACTAAACGTAAGAGAAGAACACAAATGAGAAAAATGATAACCGGTATCAGTAAGATGGCTCCAAAAATTATTTTTGATCTATATCAATGTTATTTTGTCCAGACTGTGATAGGAACAAACAAATTCTTTTGAAATTTTAATTTATTCTTGCGGGAGATCAAACCAAAGCAAAATGACTATTGATATAAAAAAACTTAAAGATTCAAATAAATTTTTAAATTTATTATTGCAAAATATCGATGCGGCTATTTTTATTGCAGACAAGAATCTTAAAATTCATCAATTCAATGGCAGCTTCCTAACACTGTTTAACCCGTCCGGTTCAAATCTTGTAGATATTACGTTTGGATCAGCTTCCGGCTGTATCAACACTGTTAAAGAAAACAAACCGTGCGGTGAAACCTCGGCCTGCAAAAACTGTATATTAAAACAGTCACTGCTAAATACTGTATTAAATCAGGAGCCTCATGAAAAAAAATTTCTTGAACGTATTTTTTATATTAAAGGAATTCCTGTAAAAAAGTATCTTGAATTCACTTCCAGGCCGATATCTTTTCAAAATCAAAAAATGATTTTAGTTTTTGTTTATGACATCACACAAATTGAACTGTCAAAAATTAAGTTAAAACAAAAGCAAGAACAGATTGATATAGATCTTAAGAAAGCCGGTGAAATTCAAAAAACTCTTCTTCCAAAAAATCTTCCTGATATTCCTTCAATTCGCGCAGACTGGTTTTTTGAACCCTGCCTGACAGTGGGTGGTGATATTTTTCATTTATATAAGGAAAATGAAACCCATATCAGCGCCTATATACTGGATGTTTGCGGCCATGGCATTTCAGCGGCATTGATTGCAGTTACAGTTAAACAATTTCTGGATCACCTTCATGCCCAGGGGTTATCCAACGGGACTCCTTTTCAGCCCGAAGCGATATTAAATGCACTTGAAAATGAATTTCCTTTTCAGCGGTTTGACTGTTTTTTTACCATTGCATATGTTTTACTCAATGTAAAAACCGGTGTAGCTGCTTACGGATCTGCCGGGCATGTACCGCCTCTTGTGATAGGAAAATCCGGGAAATTTGAAATTCTGGACCATCATGGGTCTATCATCGGTCTTGGGCAGGACCCGCCGCTGTCTCAGTATAAAACCCAACTAAACCCGGGTGATAAAATTATCCTCTATACGGATGGTTTAATAGATTATTTCGGAGAAAAAGGCGCTGATCCAAACAAAGAAAATTTTTACACCTCGTTAAAGCAATTGAGCGATAAGTCTGCCAGTCAGGTTGTTGAAAAAATCATATCAGAACAAAAAAATATCCGGGATAACAAGGAAGCAGAAGACGATATCAGTCTGTTGGTAATAGAATATAATGGTTTTAAAGAATAAAATTTAATAATCTTTTCTTTAAAATCTTCTTTTGAATTTGGCCTGTAAATGATAAAGGTTTTAAAACAACAACCCAAATCAAATGGATACAGACAATGGACACAGCAAGCATAAAGAAAAAAAATCTAATTTCGCAATGGGCTTTTGATACACGCCCTATTCTTGGCAGACTGCATTTATGGCTTGAAGACGTTAACATTGAGTGGATCAAGGGTCAAACCGATGATGAACTGAATGATTCAATCTCATTTGTTGATGCCAGAACCGAAAAAATGCTGGCAATGACTTCGGCGGTTACCGCCCTTGGGACCAAATTATTCGGCAGGTTTGGACAAGGTGCGGGCCTGGAGAAAAAAGAACTCAACCTGGTAAAAAAAGACGCCGATGCCATCTCTGCCTATGCCATGAGTGAAAGCCTCTGGTATCTTTCCCGAACCTTGCCTGAAAATCATGCCATCATGGTCTGTTTAGGTGAGGGCCTCATGCCCAAAGCAGGAGAAACCTCTGAAATGGGGGCCAACCCGCTTTTAGGGTTTGGAAGGATCTATGCAAGGCCCGAAGTGGCCAAATTCCTGGAAAATTGCGTACTAAAGCTGATTAATGACAAGACATATGCCTGGGAAGACTTCAGGCGTGCCATAGCCCTTAAAGATATCACGGTTTGGGGTGCTGCCATTGATACCCTGGAAAACACATCCCGGTTTGCCAAGGGAGAAAAAACCGGCCCCTTATCAGTACTCCACCTTTTTGATCAGCCATTGGCCATTACCGATCAATATGAAGGCTATATCGGCAACCTTGTTTTACCTAACGCCGTGGTTGAAACCGCTGCTGAAGACTCTTTGCTGGTCAATTATTTTACCCCCAGAGAAAAAGTAGTTCAAGCTATTAAAATGACATACCCCGGTATAAAGCCTGACCATATTCATGTGTGGACGCTTCAGGGAAAAAGCCGGGAAGTCCGCATCGGAAAAATATGGAAAGAATGGCAGGAACAAGGCGTTCATCTTGTAGATGAAAACTGGACCTTGCCCACAGGATTTCAGCCCTTCACCGATTCAGGGACCTATGCACCCACCTTTGCCGTAAAAACATGGGAAGACAAGAACAATGAAATCCACCTGTTTCTGGTTGACGGATATGCCGCATCGGCGGAAGCCATTCAGGCCGCAAGCCTCTCCCCTATTCTTGATATTGATGTATCTTTAGCTGTATTGTCATCTAATTTTGCCTT
>JAGLNZ010000093.1 GCA_023139225.1 Desulfobacula sp.
CCACCGCCATAGGGCCTGTCATCAACCGTGTTATGGCGATCTGTTGAAAAATTTCTGATATTGATGCAATGTCCTTTGATCAATTTTTTTTCAATGCCCCGCAAAATCATGCCGTGCTCAAAAAAAGAGCCAACCAGCTCGGGAAACAGGGTTAATACCGTAAAGTCCATCAATAATCCTCGGGTAGTGTTGTCTTTACGGTCTTTTTTTCAATATCAACCGATTCAACAAAGTTTTTATGCATGGGCACAAGCGTTTCCTTATCATTGTCGGTTACAACCAGCACGTCGTTTGCGCCAGTTGGGAAGATATCGGAAATTTGGCCGATAAATCCTTTTTGATGATCAAAGACATCAAGCCCTAAAAGGTCTTGCCAGTACCAAGTGTCTTCTGCGGGTTTTGGCAATTGATCCCGGTCTATAAGGATATTATTCCCTACAAGATCCTCGGCAAGGTTTCGGTTGTCAACCCCTTCAAGGAAGAGTAAAATTCCTTTTTTATGGGGCGATGCCTTAAGGATTGAATATAGTCTGCCCTCTTGTTCTCCTGCTTTTAAAAGAACGCTTCTGCCCGGGCAAAAGGTATCAATTGATTGGGCAAAGGACCAGACCTTAAGGTTACCGTTGAGTCCATGAACTCCGGTTACCTTGCCTATGGTAAACGAAGCTGTTTTATTCATAACCTACTCAATAATTTCAAGAACCGTACGTTTTCTAAGCTTGGTGGATGCCGCGCTTAAAATTGTTCTCATGGCTCGTGCCGATCTTCCCTGCTTGCCGATTACTTTTCCCAGATCCTCTTTTGCCACCTTAAGTTCTAAAACAGAGGTTTGCTCTCCGGTAACTTCTGATACATAAACCTGATCAGGATTGTCTACCAGTGCTTTTGCAATGTATTCTATCAGCTCTTTCATAACTAGATCTCCTTTTAATGGGGTGTTTAAGAATACCGGGATTGTAAATAAAACAGCCTGTGCCTATGCTTGGCCGAGTCCCTGCTGCTTTAATATGCTCTGGACAGTGGTTGAAGGTTTAGCACCTTCGCCAAGCCAATACTTTATTCTGTCCTCTTTCAGCGTAATTGCAACCGGCTCAACCATTGGATTGTAGGTGCCCAATAGTTCCAAAAATTTTCCATCTCTCGGGCTTTCAATGTCAGCAGCCACTATTCTGTAAAAAGGTTTTTTCTTTGTGCCTTTTCTGGTCAATCTGATTCTTACGGCCATATTCTTTTTTTTCTCCTTAAAACGGCAGCATGTTTTTTAATGAACGCATGCCGCCTTTATTAAACTTTTTTATCATTTTCATGGATTGGGAATAGCTTTTCAGAAGCTTGTTGACATCCTGAACCGTGGTGCCGCTTCCATTGGCAATTCTTTTTTTTCTCGAGCCTTTAATAATGGCGTGTACACGTCTTTCTTCAGGTGTCATCGAGCTGATAATTGCTTCAATCCTGACAAATTCCCTGTCACTTATATTTAAGCCTTTAAGCTGCTTTTTATTTACCCCCGGCAGCATCCCTATGAGGTCTTTTATTGATCCCATCTTTCGAACTGATTGCATTTGGTTCCTGAAATCTTCCAGGGTAAAAGCATTCTTTCTTAATTTTTTTTCAAGCGCCTTGGCTTCTTTCTGGTCAACCGCCTCCTGTGCCTTTTCAATAAATGAAAGCGCATCTCCCATCCCAAGGATTCTTGAAGCCATCCTGTCCGGATGAAATGCTTCCAGCGCCGTTGATTTTTCACCAACGCCAATGAATTTTAACGGTTTACCGGTAACTGCTTTTATGGAGAGTGCTGCACCACCGCGAGCATCACCATCCATTTTGGTCAGCACAACACCGGTAAGATCAAGTGCTTTGTCAAATGATCCGGCAATGTTCACCGCATCCTGGCCTGTCATGGCATCAGCCACCAGAAGGATCTCTGATGGGTTGATCCCTTTTTTAATGTTTTTAAGCTCAGCCATTAATTCTTCATCAAGATGCAGTCTTCCGGCAGTGTCCAGCAACAGAGTGTCACATCCCTGTTCCCTGGCAGCCAGCTGCGCATCCTGACAAATCTTTAAAGGCTTCATATCAGTTGTGGACGCAAATACCGGAACATCCAGTTGATTTCCAATCTTTTTCAACTGATCAATCGCCGCAGGCCTGTAAACATCCACTGGTACCAGAAACGGCTTTTTACCTTCTTTTCGAAGATGGAGTGCAAGTTTTCCTGCCGTTGTGGTTTTACCAGAACCCTGTAGCCCGATAAGCATAATAGACCCCAGAGACTTTCCATCAAGATTCAATCCTTGATGGCTTGATCCCATCATTCTGGTAAATTCATCGTTTACAATTTTGATGACCTGCTGGCCAGGTGTAAGGCTTTGCATTACTTCCTGGCCCAAGGCTCGCTCTTTTATATCTGAAACAACAGATTTTGCAACCTTATAATTGACGTCAGCCTCAAGAAGCGCCATCCGCACCTGCTTAAGACCATCTTCAATGTTCTTTTCATTCAGGGTACCGTGACCTTTTAGCTTCTTAAAGACCGAATCAAGCCTGTCACTTAAATTTTCAAACATAAAGAGTCCAACCTAAAAATATCAAATCCCCAAAGCCCCAAAACATCAAATCATTGAAATTAGTATATATTCCGTGATATGTCAAGAAATAATAAATTTAAACATCGTGAAAATATATGGGAAAGATATGAAAAACATACTGGATTTTACAAGAAATGAGCTGTCTGTCTGGCTTGAGGGTAAGGGCATTCGGACGTTCAGGGCTGGGCAGATATTTAAATGGCTCTACATCAGGCAGGCAGATACATTTGAGCACATGACCGATCTTTCGACTGAATTGCGCAAGACGCTTGCTGATAATTTTTATATTAGACGACTTTTACTTGATGACAGACAAATTTCTGTGGATACGACTGAAAAATTTTTGCATAGACTGGATGACGGCCAGCATATTGAATCGGTTTTGATCCCTGAAAAAGATCATTTCACCCTTTGCGTGTCATCACAGGTCGGATGTGCTCATGATTGTCAGTTTTGTTTAACCGCCAGAGGTGGGTTGATCAGAAATCTTAGCGTTTCTGAAATTATTGCCCAGGTCAGGGATGCAAGATATTACCTGATGCAAAAAGATGTTGATCCCTTAAAACTCTCCAATATTGTGTTCATGGGAATGGGCGAGCCTCTTGCCAATTACAAAAACCTGGTAAAGGCATTAAATATTATTTTAGACAGTGACTATGGACTCAAATTTGCCGACAGGCGGGTAACGGTTTCCACTTGCGGCCTGGTTCCGAAAATTACACAATTGGGCCTTGATACCGGAGTAAATCTGGCGGTCTCTTTAAATGCAACCACTGATGAAGCACGGTCACGTTTAATGCCCATCAATAAAAAATATCCCTTAAAAGAATTATTAGAAGCCTGTCGAACCTTTACCATGAAACCAAGAAATAAAATTACTTTTGAGTATATTTTAATGCAGGGGGTGAATGATACAAAAGAGGATGCTCTAAGGCTCGTAAAGCTTCTATCTCCAATTAAGGCAAAGGTGAATCTGATCCCATTCAATGAATATGATGGAAGTATGTTTAAACGTCCATCTAAAAAGGATATCAGGCAGTTTTTACAGATTTTGCTTGACAGAAATTTCACAGCGATTACAAGAAAGAGTAAGGGTGATGACATTTTAGCTGCATGCGGGCAGCTAAAAGCAAAACTGATCCCTTAGAAGTATTTGCTGAGTGCTTTGAATTTTGGAGAGCCATGGAAGAAAACGAAACCATTGAATATTTAAAAAAGAAAATTTTACAGCTGGAGAAAAAAGCTGATCTTTATCTGCAAACAAAAAACCAGCTTGATGCTATCGGGGAAAAATTTTTATCTGCCCAGAACCTGCTGTCCAATATTGTTGACGGCAATCCCCTTCCTATTTTTATTCTGGACAAGAATCATATCGTTATATACTGGAATCGGACTTTTGAAAAGATATCGGGAATTAAAGCCCATGATATTATTGGCACCAATGAGGCCTGGCGGGCATTTTACGATGAAAAACGGCCGGTCATGGCTGATTTGATAATCGATGGTGTTGATGAAGAAAATTTTTGGGATCACTACAAGCATAACACTGAATATACAACTTTACAGAAATCCGCCCTTAAAGACGGGGCCTATGAATCCCAGGATTTTTTTCCAAGATTTGGTAAAAACGGTATGTGGCTTTTGGCTAATGCATGTCCGCTGACGGATGCTCATGGGAATGTGATTGGAGCCATGGAAACATTTCAGGATGTGACCAATCTGATCAATGCCCAGAAAGAATCAAGGAAAAATGAAGAAAAATATATGTCCTTATTTGAAAATGCAGGCGATGCATTTTTTTTAATGGATTATGACCGGTTGATAGATTGTAATGCCCTGGCATTAAAAATATTCAATTGCTCCCATGAGGACATGCTGAGCAATTCAATCTTTGATTTTTCCCGGGAGATTCAACCGGATGGCCAAGAATCCAAAGAAGAGTTTCAAACAAAAATTACCCGGGCCTATGGTGGAAAAAGTCAAAGATTTTATTGGAAGTTTTCAGGCCTTTTTGCAAAAGAGTTTGATGCCAATGTGACCCTGAGTCGTGTGGAGATCCATGGCCGTTACGTTTTACAGGCGGTTGTCCGGGATATTACAAGGCATGTAAAAGCGGAAAAAGAGCTGTCAACCCTTCGAAAGTATCTGTCAAATATTATCAATTCCATGCCGTCCCTTTTGATTGGTATAAATGAAAAAGGAAAGATCACCCATTGGAATTTCAAGGCTGAACAATATACAGGGGTGAATGCCTCAATAGCTGTGGGACAAAATATTTCAAGGGTTTTTCCAAGACTTAAAGATGAAATGGGAAAAATCAAGGATACAATTAAAAATAAAAAAGTCCTTGAAGAGACAAAAATGCCCAATGAGGATAAAGGTGAGGTCTATTACGAGAACTTGACTGTTTATCCCCTTTCTGAAAACGGTGTTAAGGGTGCAGTAATTCGTATCGATGATGTAACCGACCAGGTACGTATTGAAGAGATGATGATTCAGTCGGAAAAAATGCTTTCTCTGGGCAGCCTTGCTGCCGGAATGGCTCATGAAATAAATAATCCTCTGGCAGGTATGATGCAAAACGCCCAGGTCATGATCAATCGTTTATCGACTGATATGCCCGCCAATGAAAAAATTGCCCGGCAGGTGGGCGTAAGCATGGATGTTATAAATGCTTACATGGAAAAGCGTGAAATATTAAAATTTGCTGAAGTGATCAATGAGTCAGGTAAGCGGGCAGCAAAAATTATTAGAAATATGCTCTCTTTTGCAAAGAAAAGTGAATCAAAAAAAAGATCATACAACTTGTCAGAAGTTTTGGATAAAATTATAGAAATCGCCTGTAGCGACTATGACTTAAAAACTGATTATGATTTTAAACAGATTGAAATTATCCGGGAATATGACACAGGCGTGCCCGCTGTTTTTTGTGATGAAAGTAAGATACAGCAGGTTTTCTGGAATATTCTGAGAAATGGTGCCGAGGCCATGCAGGAGACAGACGGCCAATCAAGATTTTATTTAAGGATCTATCAGTCCTTTGATCTGGTATGCGTTGAAATTAAGGATAATGGGCCGGGTATGGATAATAAAATCAGAAAACGATTGTTTGAGCCGTTTTTTACCACAAAAGGAAAAGAAAAAGGTACCGGGCTTGGTTTGGCAGTATCTTATTTTATTATTGTAAAGGACCATGGAGGGCAAATCAGTATTGAGTCAGACAAAGGGGCAGGATCTAAATTTACTATTCAATTAAAGATATGAGGTTTTTTTTAAAACCTCAATCCCAAAGCCCTTGAAAATATGGTATTGAATCTTTGTGGATATGAGTTATAATAAAAGAATATCGGAAGATGCGTTGAAAATATTTATAGTTACCCATAACCCTTAATTGATCGGAAGAAAATATGTCAAATATCAGTCTGGAAAATAAAAAAGTTCTGATTGTTGATGACGAGCCGGATGTTCTTGATTCTTTGGAAGAATTGCTCGATATGTGTACACTCGTCAGGGCACAAAGTTTTGAGGAAGCAAATAATTTTCTTGAAACCCAGGATTTTGATATAGCGATCCTTGATATCATGGGTGTTGACGGTTATCAACTGCTGGAAACCGCTAACAAGAAAAATGTCATAACAGTGATGCTTACAGCACATGCACTCAGCCCGGATAATATTAAAAAATCCTATCTCGGCGGTGCCTGTTCATATATACCGAAAGAAGAAATGATCAATATTGAAACATTTCTTATTGATGTACTAACGGCTAAAAAGGAAGGAAAAAATCCTTGGACAAGTTGGTACAAAAGGCTTGCATCATTTTGTGATGAAAAATTCGGCCCTGACTGGGACAAGGATGAAAAAGAATT
>JAGLNZ010000094.1 GCA_023139225.1 Desulfobacula sp.
GGAAAAGATGATTTATTATTAAATTGATTATCAGTTCTGTGAAAAACATTAACCCCCCCTTTTAGCCGGCAGGCTTAAAGGGGATTTTATATCATCAGATGTTTAAACTCCAACGCCTTGATTGTTTTTATAGAGATAATCTTTTCATCTTCTTGCCCTATGACTCTTATATCTGCATTTTCTCCAGGATTTGATTTGGTATAACTTGCACAGATCATGGCAGCAGTTTGAATGTTTTCTTTGGTAAAGCTTCCCGTGAGAATCACATCAGGCCCGGGCATTTTGGTATGCTTTAATAATATTTCTTTGTCTTTATTGAAATATTTGAGCAAATGCTTGTTGTCATCCTTAGACCGCCCTGCAATGACTTTGGTTTTTGAATCCAGTCTGAAATGTCTTCCATGTTTCAAAAAATACAACTCTCTTTTATTAAATATTTTTTGAACATCCATCAGGTCTTTCAGCCTGTCAGAAAATACTTTATCCGTTAAAAGGCAACCACCGGCAGGAGATGGATACTCTTTGATCCCGAAATTCCGGGCCATCAGTATTTGGCTTTTTCTTGATCGGCCTGAAATATCCATGAGTTTTTTTCTGTCAACCAGTCCTTTTTGTTCAATAAGGGTTGCAGGCAGCAATTTTGCACTCAAAGGTCTTAAAATTCGTCCGTCAAAGCCTGAATTTTTTTCCACATACCGCAATGAATTTTTATTCTGGGATTTGGGTCTCTGGCCCAGCACTTCTCCACTGAACAGAAAATGAAAACCTTCATTTTTTAGAACGTCACCTGCCTTGGAAAACATTAAAGCATGGCAGTCCATACAGGGGTTCATGTTTTTTCCAAACCCGGCCTTGGGGTTTTTCATCATTTCCATATAATCATCTGTGATATCAATTGTTATCAGCGGGATATCGGTTTGAAAAGATGCTTTCCGGGCAGCTTCAGATGAAAAAAAAGGGGTTTCAAAGCAAATCCAGCTTACGTCAATCCCCTGACGTTGAAGCAGCAGTGCAGACAGGATACTGTCCAGTCCTCCGGAACAAAGGCCAAGGCCTTTAATCCGTCTTGAGGTTTCATTAATCTTCATATATAACCACTCTATGACATTAAATGCATCAAAAATAAAAACAATTCTTAAGACATTAAGAGACAGGTATCCCCTTGTCAAGACCCAGCTTGAACACGGAACGCCTTTCCAATTGCTTATTGCCACCATTATGTCTGCCCAGTGCACGGATAATCAGGTGAATAAAGTATCAAAAAAGCTGTTTGAAAAATATCCTGACCCTGAGGGTTTGAGCCAAGCTCCCTTGAATGAGATCAAACAAATCATTTATTCCACAGGCTTCTATAATAATAAAGCTAAAAATATTAAAGCCTGTTCCCTTGCAGTTCTTAATGAACATCAGGGTATAGTGCCGGAAGATATCGATAAACTTGTCAAGTTGCCGGGAGTGGGAAGAAAAACGGCCAACGTTGTTCTGTCAGCAGCCTTTGGCCATCAGACAATTGTAGTAGATACCCATGTGTTAAGAATTTCAAAGCGGCTTGGTTTAACGCAAAACCAAGATCCCGTAAAAGTTGAGTATGAATTAATGGGAATCATACCCAGGATGTCCTGGAGTGATTTGTCCCTGCAATTGATCTATTTTGGCAGGGAAATCTGCGATGCAAAAAAACCGCTTTGCAAAGATTGTCCGTTATTTAAAATTTGTCTGACAAAAGGAAAGGGATAAAATTTTTATACGTAAAAGATTAAGGGTTAAAATTTTTAATAAAGCCTACTAATTTTTGACATTCATTTTTCAGGTTTAAAAGTTTGCTTTCAGCACCCTTAAAGTCATTTTCTTTTCCGGCAGATTCAAGGGCGTATGCTGCATCTGCCGCTGATTGAGCCGCAAGATACCTTAATGTTCCTTTCAGCTTATGGGCGGATGTATCTAATGTTTGAGCATTGTTTTCAAGAATGGCACCTTTAATCTGAACATAAATTTTAGGCCAGTCCTGAATAAAATCAGTAAAGCATTCCTGAATAAGTTCCATGTCGTCATCCATGATTTCTTTTAATTCAATCATGTTGACGGCATCATTGCCAACGTCTGGTATTGACATGATTCAACCACTCCTCTTTATAATTGGGGCAATATTATGAATCTTTTTTTTCTTCCCAGAATGCTTGGCTTTCCTTGAGGATACCATTAATATCATCATCATCAGCTATATCGTCATCAACTATATCATTCGGGATAAGATCATCCTTTTCAATTTCAGATTCCGATTCAGGCTCGTCCATTAGTTGCTCAAGATCATCCATTGCAATGTCACTGCCGTCACTGTCTGCAATTTTTTTTGTGTCTATATTTTTACCCTCGTTTTCATCATGATCTCCACTTTCAGGGTTTAATTCATCATCAAGATCATAATCAGGGAGATCTATATCAAGCTCTTCTTCCATTGTTTCACTGGTACTTTGTTGTTCTTCCTCACCTATATCATTAGTTTCAATTTCAGCGTCTTTTGTCTCGCTTACCCGTGTTTGTGGTGCAACTTCTTCCAGGGTTTCATTAATATCCAGGTCATCAAGATCAAAATCTTCGGACATGAGTTGTTCAGACTCATCTGCCTCGTCATCAGCTGTTTTATCTGATTCGGGAATATAATTGCCCTGCCTGTCAAACATGAGGCTGCCGCTTAACTGAATATCAAAATCAAGCCTAAAGGCGATTTCATTATTATAAACCATGATTTCGCCTCCCTTGGATGAAAGGGCTGCAGAAGCCATCCTTTTTTTTAGAACTTCCTTGACCGCATCCAGATCAAGGTCATCCTGTACTGCTTCGATCAGATCCTTTTCACCATTTTTGATAACATCCGGGTCTGTGATTTTCATAGAAGCCTCCCTTTAAAAATTACCGATATGCCTCATCTGCAAAGCTGGTTTCAATAAATTTATCAAGATCAATAATCTTGCCGATTTCCATGACATCATGCATATATTGCTGGACTTTATCAAGACCTTCGACATCCGGATAAAGACCATCCCATCTAATGGCCTGGGGCTGGGAAAATACATTTTTTAAAACTTCCGGATTCA
>JAGLNZ010000095.1 GCA_023139225.1 Desulfobacula sp.
TTTCTTCCCTTGTATAAGGTTTTGCCGGGTTACAATTACAAAATCGGCTAATACCGCCCATTTCATTCAATGTCTTCATTACAAATCTGTCTTCGACAAGATCATCTACAGCCCTGGCAGTGTCTAGTCCTTTGAGAAAAATTGTATCTCCTTCCACAAGAGTTTGTCTCATCTGGTCAATAATAAATTGTGTGGCTGAAGGAAAAGGAAATGGCGCAAATCCTATCCTTGCGACATCCCAGTCAGGGTGAATAACCTGATTTTTATCAGGCGTTTCAAACACTTTGCGTAAGACATTCTTTGGAAAAGGCAGATATCCTTCGCCGTCTCGGCTTAACAGATGGGCGGTTTCCTTAGGGTTGTTAATACACCAGTCCTGTGCCCGGACGATTGCATTCATAGCTTTTTGTATTAATGGATTGTTTTTATTTATGAAATTTTCATTGGCAACAATGACACAACAGGGATGATTTTTCCAGATATCGCCGGTAAACCTCATAATTCTGGCATTAAATTTTACCTGGGCCAGCGCATTAAACGGATCTGCGACAATATATCCGTCGATTTTATTTCCTAACAGGGCTGTGGGCATATCCGGCGGTGAAAGAATAAACAGGTTGACTTCATCTTTCGCCAGCTTGGCCGATTGCGGTTTTATTACAGGCTTTAATCCCTGTGAGCGGATACCCATCTGCATGATCATGTTTTGCATGGAATACCAGGACGGAACAGCAATCTGTTTGCCGCCAAGGTCTTTGAAACTGTAAATATCGGAATCGCCCTTCACTGTAACAGCACTCCCATTGGTATGATCCCAGGCAAGAACCTTTACAGGTATCTTGTGTTTAAACCTCATCCAGATTGGAATTGGAAAAAGCATATGTGTTAGGTTAAATTTACCTGCCAGAAATGATTCAGTCAGTATTTTCCATGATCTTACCATAACAGGTCTGTCAACGGCAAGCCCTTCTTCTGAAAAATATCCGAGCCCGTGGGCCACAAGCAATGGTGTGGCATCGGTTATGGGAAGGTATCCCAGCCGAATAGTTTCTTTTTTTGCAAGGGCAGTGACAGCATGGGGAAAAAACAGGCCTGAAAAGGCGGTGGCAGCAGTCTTAAGAAATTGTCGTCTTGAATTGGGATTAATGTAGCCACCCATCATAAAAGACTCCTTTTGGCCAGATATGAGTTTTTAAACTTTTCAAGGATTTTCGTTCGTATTTCCTTAAACTTAGGGTTGTTTCTATCCCTTGGATAGTCCTCGTTAATTTCAAAAATATCTTTGATATTGGCCGGTTCTCCAGCCAGAAGAATAATCTTGTTCCCCAGCCGGATGGCTTCATCAATATCATGGGTGACAAATACAGCTGTAAATTGTTCGGAAAGCCATAAATTTACAAGCTCTTCCTGGATATGGGCCTGGGTAAAGGTGTCCAAGGATGCAAAGGGCTCATCTAATAAGAGTGCATCCGGAAGTCCAACCAGAGCCCTGGCAAGACAGGCTCTTTGGGCCATACCAAGGGAGAGCTGGTTGGGTTTTGCATTGGCAAATCCTGCAATTCCCATTATTTCAAGAAACTGATTGACCCTGTAATCCAGTTTTTGCGTGTCCCCTCTTAATTTACATCCATAAGCTACATTCTCTTTTACATTTAACCATGGAATCAGTGTGGGCTGCTGAAAAAGCATGGAACGCGAAGGATGGATACCGCTGATTTTCTGTCCATCAACATAAATTTTCCCCGATGTCGGCAATTCCAGTCCTGCAAGCATATTTAAGAGAGTTGTCTTCCCACAGCCGGATTCACCAAGTATGATGACAAAATCACCGTCATCAATCGAAAATGAGATATCCTTTAGCACAATATGATCGGATTTTTCCGATTTATTGTAAATTTTTGTTACTTTTTCGATTTCTATTTTCAATGCTTATTTTCCGATATTGTGTTTAGGATAAACGAGCTGTCCACAAAGTGATTCACATTGATTTTATTTTTAAACACCCCCATGGAGTCAGTCATATAATTTTGAATAATATTCAGCACTTCAATATCCGGAATCAATAAGGAAGGCGCAAAGCGCAGATCTGTTTCTAAAAGAACATGTTGAATTACTTCTTTTTTCTGGTCAAGAAAATAATGTGCCATGGAAAGAATTTCTTCATTCTTGGTGTCTTCAATGAGTTGCCCGGTTTGAGTAAATAAAGCCACAATCTCTTTTACCGCTTCAAAATTGTGTTCTATAAAGGATGTATTCAGGATAAAAACACTGCAGGGATGGTCTTTCCACAAACTTTGCGATGTACAGAGTTTTTCGGCGATTCCTTCATGAACGGCTTGACTGCCAAAGGGTTCTGCAACAGCAAACCCTGCAATATCATTATCTTGATCATTCATCATCATTTCGGTCATCAGAAACGGGTTAACCACTTCATGTACTACGTCTGCATCTATATTGTCGTGAGCGGCAAAGGTAAGTCCGGCAGAAGACAACAGCCTGTGAAGGAGCATGTTTTGAATACTAAGCTCTGAAGGAACAAGAACAGTCTTGCCTTTGAAATCGGCAATGCTGTTTATGCCCGCACCTTTATTTTTCACAATAACACTGCCGGATCGGTGGGTAAACATTAAAACCCTGATATCAAGGCCTGTTGCAAAAAGATCCATTGCTATGGGGGCAGTGATAAATGCACCGTTGATATCCCCTTCTTTTAAACTTTCACAGACTTGTTCCCAGGAATTCATGGCAAAGGTTTCAAGGGTTGAATGATTAAGACCTATTTCATTTTTTTTCACTTGAAGGCCGGCAATACCTAAAATAAGATGGTCAACAATTTTTAAATGCCCGATACGGATACGGGGGTTGTCCTTCATTAATACCTCTTTTATTTGATTTAATGGTATTAATACTCTTTTTAAACTTGCCATTGCACCAAATTTTTACTATTAGCACAGGCTCTAAAACTTCGCAAGTTTTAAGAAATTGGAATGATCCCGCAATTGTATATAAAAGAAAAAATATATTAAAAAATTATCGGATTTTTTACTTGACGGGTATTTTCTATTTTATTAATCGTATGATGTCGCTTAGGATATTTTTCTTTAAGTAATGAAAATCTATATCAGTATAAAAATTGAAATGTAAAGAATGAGTCAAAACATGAATAAATTTGTTTATAAAGAATTGGCAAGCCAGTATGACAAGGAAGTGAAAGCCTATGACAGTTACGGATATGATGTCATTTTTGGAATGAGTTTTGAGTTTGTCAGTTCAAATGAAAAACTGCTGGATATAGGTATTGGAACCGGCCTGTCCTCAAGGCAATTTGCCAAAATTGGGTTAAAAGTCTACGGGCTGGATACCTCACAGGAAATGCTGGCTGCCTGCCAATCAAAATCATTCACAAAAGCGTTGACCTTGTGTGATATAACCCAGGAACCCATTCCGTATAATGACAGATATTTTGACCATGTCATCTGCTGTGGTGTTTTGCATTTTGTGAGTGATTTGAATCGCTTGTTTTCAGAAGTTAAAAGAGTGATAAGAAAGAAAGGCATATTTGCATTCACAATTGCACCGCAGGAGACCGCAGTCGGTTTTATTGAGGAACCGACTGCATGGGGTGTGCCAATATTCAAGCATTCATTTGGGTATATTATGGATCTGCTGAGAAAAAACGGTCTGGAGTTGTTAAAAGAGCAGAGGCTGTTGATTAAAGGAGCGGATAAGCTAAATTATGATATGCTGTTTTCGGCTTTGATTTGCCGAGGGCAATGAGAGGGGGCAAAAATTAATATGAGTTTTCCCACTTTTTTTTCACAGCAGGCAAGAAAACCTTCAGGAGTGTTCGGGCGGTTGGTCATGTCTGCTATCTTTAATATCGGCAATAGCAAACTCAATCGATTTGTAAATGAAATTATGTCAATCCAGGAAAATGACCATATATTGGAAATCGGTTTTGGTACAGGAAAACTGATTTATGAAATGGCCAGACAAATGGATCAGGGACTTATTGAAGGCGTTGATTTTTCAAGCACGATGGTATCCATTGCTCAAAAAAGAAATAAGAAACACATAGCAGGGGGTAAAGTTAAACTCCTCAAGGGAAATTTTGACGAAATGTCATTTCAAAAAAAGGGCTTTAATAAAGCATGCAGCGTAAACACAATATACTTCTGGCCAAAACCTGAGAACACCGTCAGAAAAATTGCGGATCTGCTTGAGCCGGGAGGTAAGTTTGTAGCCGCTTTTGAAGATATAGCCCAGTTGGAACATCGTCAATTAAATAATGAAGTATTCAACCTTTATTCAAAAGAGGATGCTAAAACACTTTTGGTCAATGCAGGCTTTTTAAATGGTGTCAGTGTCCAGTCAAGAAAATTTGGGTCATCAGTACTGAACTGTGCCATTGCTATAAAATAAAAATATGACAGGGGTAGTAACCGGATTAGATTGCAGAAAAGTAAAGAAAGGACGTCATGGGTTGGTGAAGGTGTGTT
>JAGLNZ010000096.1 GCA_023139225.1 Desulfobacula sp.
CGTAGAAAAGACTCTGCATATTGTATAGGTCGGCAAATTGAACCTTTTAAGAATTTATTTTTGATTGACACCTTGAATACGCTTTGCAGCATCTTTATACACTTTCATACTTTCCCGTTTCCCCACAGCAATGATCTGTACCATTATTGTTTTATCAGAAAATTTGTAAACAATCCTAATTCTTTTCTTATCAGCATAAATTTTTCGATACCCTGATAAATCCAATCCCTGTTTATTGCCAAGTTCCCGGCCAAGGCCGGGTGTCAATGATAGCTTTTTGATTTGTTTGAAAACAAGGAGGCGCACTTGATTATCCAGCTTTTCGACTTCCCTGGCTGCATCAGGGTGAAAAAGTATTTTATAATTCATCGTAATTCAAACCCTGATCAGCTAATATTTGATCAAAGTCAATATACGCTTCCAAGGGGGTTTTTTCTCTTTTTTCCACTGTTTTATAAATTTGAAGATGCTCGAAGGTATCCATAATTTCATAAATTCTTTCATATTCATCTATGGATAATATTACTGCTTCCAATTTATTTTTTCTCATAACAACAATTTTGGTGTTTTCCTTTTTTTTGATGCTGTCAAGAACAGAGCTGAAGTTTCGGACAATCTCACTTGAACTCATCAATTCCTTCCTTGTATATGCAGGCATGACTCCCTCCGTTTATTTTAACATGTACTTAAAAATGACTTTAATTACATATTAAAACATGGCATAGAATAAATCAATTTATTTTATTAATGATGTGGTCGATCAGGATATCAGCAACCTTACTCTTGTCCATTAAAGGAATATCAACAAATGAGCCGTCCTTAAAAAAAAGCTTTACCTTGTTGGTATCTGCCTTGAAACCAGAATCAGATGATCCCACCAGGTTGGCAGCAATCATATCAAGATTTTTCTTTTCAATTTTCAACAATGCATTTTTTTCAAGATCATTGGTTTCTGCAGCAAACCCGACCAGGAATTGATCTTTTTTCTTTTTTTCCCCGATGAGTTTTAAAATATCGAGATTTTGGGTCATTGAAACAAAAAGATCTTTATTATTATCTTTTTTCTTTATTTTGCTTGTTTTAGGATCTATGGGTTTATAATCGGCTACCGCCGCCACCTTGATAATAATATCTGCCTGATCAAGATTGGCAAGCATTTGTTCGGCCATCTCTTCACAGGTTTGAACATCAATGCGCTCAACGCCTACAGGCGATTCAAGACTGACAGGGCCTGACACGAGAGTTACCTGCCCTCCTCTCTTTTCAGCTGCCCCGGCAATGGCATATCCCATTTTCCCGGACGAATGATTGCTGACAAATCTGACAGGATCTATAGCTTCAACCGTTGGGCCTGCTGAAACAAGAATTTTCTTGCCGTTTAAATCCTTTTTAGTAAACATGGCCAGCACTCTGTCAAAAATAAACCAGGGATCAGGCAGCCTTCCTGCTCCCACAGCTTTGCAAGCCAGAACGCCTGAATCAGGATCAAGAATATGCCATCCGTCCTTTTCAAGGATATCAAGATTTCTTTGAACCCGAATATTCTGGTACATATCCGTGTTCATTGATGGACAGACCATGACAGGACAGGTGACAGCAAGAAGTGTGGTGGACAGTGCATCATCTGCAATACCATGGGAAAGCTTTGCAATAATATTTGCGGTTGCAGGGGCAACAATAACAGCATCCGCCCTTGTTGCAAGATCAATATGCTTTACGGAAGATTCAGTATCAAAGAAAAGATCCGATAAAACCAAATTATCAGATAAAACTTCAAATGTTGTTTTACCCACAAATTTTTGTGCGCTGGCTGTCATTATAACATTTACGTTGGCACCGGCTTTTTTTAAAAATCTTAGAAGCTCGACCGACTTGTACGCAGCAATCCCGCCTGACACCCCGAGAAGGATATGTTTATTTTTAAGCTCCATTATTCTAACAGGCTTGACTCGGAAAGATCTGTCTCTCCTGAAACTGTCGGTGCCACACCGATCTCAACATAGGTGTATATCTGCTCATCCCGAATGGTAATTACCGCAGTTCTGGAAGGTTTCTGAAATACCATAATGGTGGTGCCGGGGGATTTGATCTGACTGATGACATTCCAATTATCTTTCTGCATATTATTGGAAAAAAAATTAAACAAAGACCGTCTTTCCACCCTTCCTTTCAGGGTAAGGATTCCCGAGGTAAACCCGGGTGTCAATATGACTACGGTTCTGTCTTTTACAATTTTCAATTCCATGGGAATCAATACATCTTCAAAGTCATAATAAACCGCCGTGGTTTTTCTGGATTTGGGCTGGTCGGCAGAGGACTCCCCTTCCGGTTTTTTTGAAAACGTATCACCAAGACATCCGGAAATAAAAAATGCCAGGAACACAACAACAACGATATTTGTAACAGGTCTAAGATTACATTTTACTTTCATTTTTCCTCCTAAAAGCCAAGGGTTTCAATTTGTATTAAGAATAATATCTTCTAAAACTATTTATTTAAAATGTCAATTGTGAGATTTGAAGCACAAGGATGATTAATATCCGGTTTATTTGTTAGATTTTGACGACATGTACTTTGCAGCTCTTGACTTGGGAAATTTTTCGATCAACATTATTGAGTGTTTTTTAATATTACTCTCATCATTCAGGCTCTCAAATATTCCAATAAGATTTAAAAAATCTTCGGGTTTCGGGTCTTTCTTATATGCAAGCTGATAACAATTAATCAGCAATCTGGTATATTTATCTTCTTTAAGAGACTCATCTTTAATTATCTGCTTTAAAATCCCTGCTGCCTGATAACAATTTTGTCTTTCTGAATTGATTTTAAGCGCTTCTTGAATTAGGTTATATGCCCTATTGTATTTAAACTTATCTGCTTCATCCTGAGCGACAATCAACAGTGAAAAATCCCTCCATTCGCTATCCTTTGAATGCTTCACTGCTATTTTAAAAAACGGCAACCCCTTTTCCGAGCCCAGGACAGATCCATATTTGTACAGCACTTTTCCATGTGTTGGATTTTTATTATAAGTATCTTCCCAAAGGCTTACCTTATCCTTCCAGACATTGATTCTTTGAATGGACCCAACACTGAAAATAATCAATATCGAAAACGCAATTGCTTTTATAATATTCGCCTTTTCCGGAAATCTTAAACAATTTCTATAAAATAACTCACCTGAAAAAAGACAGATCACGGGGACTGACAAATAAAGATATCTTTCTGCTAACCGTGTCCAGGCAACATCAGCAAGCGCAACAGGCAAGGCAGGAAAAAAAGAGATGATCATCAATAAAATCCAAAAGGGATAATAAAACTTCCTTTTTAAGATAAGAGCCGTGTTTATTATCCCGATAATGGCAAAAAGCA
Source organism: Desulfobacula sp. (assembly GCA_023139225.1). GTDB lineage: Bacteria > Desulfobacterota > Desulfobacteria > Desulfobacterales > Desulfobacteraceae > Desulfobacula. The sequence continues at coordinate 3,373 of JAGLNZ010000096.1, forward strand.
TTGAATATATTACCAGATTGATCTGTGAGATAGCAAAATTCAAGGGAAAGGGACAAACAAGTTTTTTTAAATAAAATGCTATGACAGCCGGTAAAGTAAAAAAACTGGAGATCATTTGCGATCTTATTGAGTCTCCTTCCTGAATGTGCAGTCCCGGAACAGAAACAGATTGAATTTGTTCCTGAACATGAAATAAACCGAATCCTGAGAATCTTAAATAAAAATATACAAACAGGGGAACACTTAAGATACCAGCCCATTTTAGTGCTCTTAGCAATGACACTTTAAACCCTTTGGAGGGATAACTCGCAACAAATTCGGATAGAATAATGATAATGAATATGCAAATGGCATTTTCCTTGGCAAGCAGGCCTAACAAGAAAAATATGGAGATAAGAAACGGTTTAAATTTTATTTTTGAAATATAAAAAAGAAAAACTGTTAAAGAAAAAAAAGTGGACAGGATGTCAGTTCTTCCGGATATCCAGGCAACCGATTCTATTGTTAACGGATTTAACGCAAACGCAATTGCCAGGAAAAAAGCAAAAATTTCAGATCGGGGTTTACCATTAAAAAAAGTTAGTGCAATAAAGTAAAAAACAAGGGCATTAATTAGATGGAAAACTATATTTGTCAGATGATACCCTGAATATTCAAATGCCCATATTTTATAGTCAATGATGAAAGACAGCATGAGTAGTGGCCGGTAATACCTTTCTAACCTGTCTGGCCAGAACAGGGCTTTGACCAAATGGTTTCCGCCATGATTATTCAGATCCATGATCATAGTTGTATCATCAAGATCAATGACATTTGAATCTAAGGCGGGATAAAAAACAATCAAACATATTCCAATGATCAAAAGAACTGCAATATATTTTTTGTAAATTAGCTCAAGCATAAAAATTTAGATTATTTATTTAATAAGGTAACATTTTGCTTGTTGTATATACGCGCCCGTTCTGCATGATCATAAATTTCCCTTTATAAGGATCATCAGGAATTTTATCTATCAATCCTGATGTAACAAGCTTTTTAAGTGATTCAGGATATTTTTTGTAAACAGAATGGTATAAAGTTACTTTATTTTCAAGATACTCAAGAATTTCAAGTGTGGCAATTCTCAATTCAAATTCTTTTTTGGCTTTTTTATCCTTGGTATTTTTAAGCATCTCCTTTAAAAAAACGATTCCATTCCTGTGTTGAAATGAATAAAGAGAAAGCCTTGCAGCAAGGCTCGCAATATAATAGGGGCATCCTGGAAGCTTTGAGGCTTCCATAAGGTACTTGCTTGCCTTTTTATTGTCCTTTAAAAAATAATAATAATTAAATCCAATATAGTATGGCGGGTAATAATCATTTTCCCTGTATTTTCTTGCCTTTTCAAGGATTTTGTTTGCATCTTGCGCCCTTCCGCTCCATGCTAAAAACATCTCTGAAAAAAGATAGGCATCCCAGTAGTAGGGATCAAGATCAGTTATCGCATTCAAAGACTGATATGTATAATCCTGATACCTTGGATCATTTTTTGAAATATCTTCAATTCTCCCCCCCATGAAGGCCATAAATTTGAAAAGGAGAAAGTCAGAAACAAGCCCCTTAAATTCCAGAGAAACAGGACCTGTAAACTGAGAAGGAAGTGTATAGTCCATAAAATTATGTTCTAAAAAAATCTGACGTTCCTGTTTTAATTGAAAATGGAAAATGCCATAACAGAAAATACAAACAAAAAGCAGGGTATATACTTTGAGTGCCCTGACCATCAGGTGATCTCCCTTTTATTAAAAATCAGGGATGCGAAAAAGAGCAGTAAAATAGTATATATTGCGCTGTAACCGATAAGGGCCATGGTATGTTCCATGGGTAAAAATTTACCATGACTCGCCAGGGTCTTTATATCAAATGCTGAAAAATTCGGGAAAATATATTGGGCGATATCAATGATCCATTGATTGATCTGGGGGAGTTGTTCTGCCATGGCTTCTTTTTTAAAAAATTGCATCACCTCCTCTATGGTCTGTCCGGTGATGTAGGTGGCAATGGTAAATAAAAGGACTAGAAAAGAACTGGTTGAAATAGAACTGAAAAATATTACAACCGCATTTAAAACAAAAAACATTAATATTTCATAAAAACATGCCTGGAGAAAACACGCCCATGAAAAATTCTTAAAATAAATTTGAGCATAAAATGATTTAACAAACCAGATAATGCCCGAGCTGACCATCAGAAGAATAAAAAGAGCGATAAACACCAGCAGTATTAATCCTAAATACTTGCCTATAATATATTCCGTTCTTGACAAAGGTTTGGAAAGAACACAATAAATCGTTCTTTTGTCAATGTCTTTGGCCATCAGGTTAATATTGACAAAAAAGGTAAGTAACAGCCCTGCAAAAGCAATGGTTGAAAGATTCAGATCCACCAGGACCTTGCCGAGATCATAACCGAAAACACCCGTAAAAATTATGGTTGCAAACAGCATGACAAGCCCTATGATACATATGCCCATCAATGCCCGGTCCCTGATCCCTTCTTTAAATGTGAGCCAGCTTAATGCTAAAATCCTGTTCATTGTTCCACCCTGTTTTCCACAGTATCGATAAATATTTTTTCCAGCCAGCTGGTGCCTTTTTTTATGTTTTTATCCTGTTCTGAAAAAAATTGTTCCCTGTTTAGCATCTTTTTCAGCCGTCCCTTGTCCATGATGGCTATGCGGTCACAAAGTCTCTCTATATCATTGAGAATATGAGAACAGAAAATAATTGTTTTTCCCTTTTCCTTGAGATCAAGAACCAGATCAACTACTAACTTGCGTCCCAATGGATCAAGGCCGGACATAGGTTCATCAAAAATAATGAGATCAGGATCATGCACCAGGGCAAAACAGATCCCCGCCCTCTGGGTCATGCCCTTGGAATAGGTCCTAAGGTGCCTTTTTCTGGCATGCTCCAGATTCATGATTTTAAGCAGATGATCAATGCTCGGCTGAATATTTTTTTTATTCATGCCGGAAGTTGTTGCACTGAATTTCATTAAATCTTCAGCAGAAAGATGGTCATAATAATAGGGGTTTTCAGGCAGATATCCCATATTGATCCTTGTTTCAGGCTCCATGGGAGATTTGCCTGCAATGGATATCGATCCTGAATCATATTTTATAAATCCCAGAACCATTTTTAAAAGCGTACTTTTCCCTGCGCCGTTGGGGCCCACTATTCCAAAAATTTCACCGGACTTAACCGAAAGGTTCAGGTCAATCACGGCATGAACCTTTTTCCTGGTAAAGCTGGATATAAAACTCTTATTTATTTGTTCGAAATCGACATTCACGATTTGTCATCTCCATATTAGATAAAAAAAAAGGGATAGATTACTCTTACTGAATAATCTATCCCGATATTTTAAACTAAATTTTCAGACAAAGGTCAAGAAAACAATGATTATGACCCACCTCTCATCAACCAACCTGTAGTATTTGGGAAATCAACACCCGTAGCATAACCGGTATTTAAGGCTTCAGTGGGTGTTGTTCCGGCAGCAGCAAATTGATAAATTGAATTATCATCCGGAGTCCCGGAAGTCATTGACGATCTACCGGCAATGTATAAGGCTACATTTGGGTCCGCTTTAAAACTTACGGCAGTCGCACACATTACTTGGCCGATCAATGGGGTACCTGTACTAAAACCGCCAGCAGTAGCGACGCCAGAATAAGTAACCCAGCTGTTTTGAGAAACACCGATAGCAAGTACACCAGGACCGCCACCAGTAGCGTCGGTTAATGTGATTACCCTTTTCCCTCCAGAAAGGGCACTATCATCTGCAAAAACGGGTGAGGCAATTAAAGCTATCATGCATATGGCAAAAAAAATCTTTCTCATTTGTTTATCTCCTATAATAAAAATTTAAAATGGATTTTAAAATAATAATTCTCATCAATTAGTGAGGATAATGATCGTATTCTGCATAATAACCGCCAGCTTCGTTCTTTACATTTTTAACATCACTGATGGCCTGGGTGTTAAAAGATCTGGCTCGGTACTTTGTAAACTGAGGAACAGCAATTGCTGCAAGGATACCAATGATTGCAATAACAATCATGAGCTCAATCAAAGTAAAACCCTTTTGGTTTCTTTTTTGTCTTAGCCAATTAAACATTCGTCACCTCCATTGTTTTGTTTAAATTATTTGTTTTTTGATTTATCTTAAGATCATCTTTGTAGATTCTATAATTCAAGAAGGATGCCATTGCCTATTAAAAAAAATAGTTTTTCCAACACATTGATTTTAATAGTTTTTTTTTAATTTCCAAAAAACGACCTCATTTTGATTCCTGAATAAACAAAATTTTGTTACAATTTTTGAATCTTTTTTCCAAATTTTGTCATCCTCCATCAAAAATAATAAAAACAGCCCTCCACCAATGAAAATTTATAAAAACACTTTTCATTCTCTTTTATATAATGATAGACTCGGTTGTCTTTTCAATCTATATCATGGCCATAATTTTAGGAAATTTTTAACCTGTTATGAAATATGACACACCAGCCTTCCGATCTGATTTAAAAAACTTTCTTATTCTGTTACGCCCGTACCAATGGATTAAAAATCTATTATTGTTTTCACCCTTATTCTTTTCCGGAAACCTTGTTGATCAATCCTTCTATATCACCGGTCTTGGAGTTTGTGTCTTCAGCCTGGTATCCGGTCTTGGATACATCTTAAATGACTGGATCGACAGGGACAATGACCGGTTTCATCCTAAAAAAAAACACCGGCCTTTTTGCAGTGGATCTATAACAGGCCTTAGCGCTGCTCTTTTTTCCGGAGGCGTTCTTTTTATCATCATCATTTGTGTAACCCGATTTCATTTTCCTTTAGCATTTATTTATTATCTTCTGTCTTATATGGCTTTAACAGCAGTCTACAGTCTTTATTTGAAACAAATTGTTATCCTTGAAATCTTTTCTGTTGCCTTTGGATTTGTTCTAAGAATTCTGGCTGGTGGTGCTGTTTGCAATATTAAAATTTCAAGCTGGTTGTTTTTAACCGTATTTTTCATTGCCATGATGATTTCAATCGCCAAGCGGTTGAACGAATTAAAAGAACTGGGGAAGGACGACGCAATCTTGCACAGAAAAAGCCAGATCGGATATTCCTTAATGTATTTAAACAGCATGCTATGGGCTTGCGGAAGCGTCACTCTGGTGGTTTATTCCCTTTATGCGGTGGAACATGGCAGTCTGGTAATTTTTTCTGTTCTGCCGGCTTCCTACGGTATTTTCAGATTTATTTATTTAGCTGATCTTGGAAGGGGCAGCGACCCCATCAAAACACTTTTTTCCGACAGACAGCTTTTATTAACAACTCTGAGTTTTTTATTCGTTTTGACTTTTGTGATATACTGAACATGATACGTTCAATTCAAATAATCAAAAAAATGGATCGTATCATTGGTCCCTTTCTGCTCAGAATACTGCCCAAAGAGCCTGACAAGAAAAAAAAAGTTGATCATCCAAAAAAGATATTGATCATCAGACCCGGCGGTATGGGTGATGCCATACTTTTACTTCCTGTTTTAAAAGCTGTTTCAAAAAAATCAAAATATACAAGAATCGATATTCTGTGCGAGCCGAGGAATCAAGGTGTTTTCCATGCCGTCCCTTTTATAAATAATATTTTGTCTTACAAAAATCTGCCCGATCTCATTTCAGTATTTAAGAAAAGGTATGATATTATAATTGATACCGAGCAATCTCATTTTTTAACTGCCATTGTTACCCGAGTGCTTAAGGCGGATTTAAAATCGGGATTTCGTGTTAATGGCAGGCAAAAAATGTATACCATGTCAGTACCTTACCGGCATGATGTTTATGAGGCTGAATCATTCTGGAATCTTGTAAGCACAACATTGAATTTAAAAGAACCTTTTTCATGGGGCTTCCCATATTTCAAACAGGTAAAAATCAATCCTTCAGATAATATTTTCAAAAAAAAATATGTATGCCTTTTCCCCGGAGCAACAATTGATGAGCGATTGTGGCCTGAAGAACGATGGGTCAAGGTTATTGACTGGCTAACACAGTTTGGGTGGAGTTGTGTTCTTCTGGGCGGCAAAAAGGAAATTGATCAATGCAGAGCCATTATCCAAAATTGTAAAACCGGGAATTTAACAAACCTGTGTGGGCAACTGACAATTCTTGAAACAACCAAAGTGCTTGAAAATGCGTCTTTATTATTAAGCACAGATTCAGGCATTCTTCATCTTGGCGTACTCAGCAATGTTTCAACAATTTCTCTTTTTGGATCGGGAATAGCTGCCAAGTGGGCTCCAAAAGGGAATAATCATACCGTCATCAATAAAAAACTCAAATGCAGTCCATGTACAAAATTCGGAACAACCCTTCCTTGCCCGAATAATTATGAGTGTATGCTGCGTATCAGCTCAGAAGATGTTGTTAATGCTATACAAACACGGCTTAAATGATAACGTATAATATTCCTGTTCATTTACCTGACAGCCTTTCAAACAAATATTTTATTATTGGTTTAAGCTCACAACTGATTTGTTCATTAGATAAGCGAATTTTTTTTTGCACTGCTCTTCTTTTAGGGATAATTTTCCAACAATATTTAAATGCGTCAGCTTTCCCTTTGAGATAAGGCTTCCATTGTTTATGCATAACACAAAAATAAAAAGCCGCAGAAATCTCATAAAGAATTCTTTGCGGAAAATTTCTGATTATAAAAAAAGCTGGTATATTAATCAGCCAAACCCAAATATTATTTCTTGAAAAATAATAGACCGAGGTGTAACTCAAAGTTCCGATTGATCTGTTTACATCATGATACGCAATAGCATCAGGCGCGTAATAACATTTCCACCCGGAAAGCCAGGCCCGCATATTTAAATCCGTATCCTCATGATTTAGAAAAAAAATGTTTTGAAAAAACCCAATGTCTTCTATCATCTTTCTTTTGTATAGTGCTGCTGCTGCACAAACACCATCCATTTTGATTGATTTGAAAAATTTTTTACAAGATTGGTATTCACCAACTTTTGTTCCTGTAAAGGCGGTTGTAAATTGATCGCCAATACTATCTATTTTTTCAGTATTGGTGATGATAATTTTTGAAGAGCAGAACCCGACTTGATTTGAGGTTTTGATCATTTTGACCATACACTCAAGCCAGAATTTATCCAACACGACATCATTATTTATCAATGCAATGTATTTACCTGAAGATTCTTTAAA
>JAGLNZ010000097.1 GCA_023139225.1 Desulfobacula sp.
GCTTTCCAAAAAGGTAATTAAAGCACTTAAATTAAGTGCTCGCATTCAAATCATTCAGGGGAATCACTTTTCTTTGCCTTTAGAGGAGGAATGCAACCTTGTAATGGTGGGTGCTGATGCAATTCCAAAAAATGCAATCTTTGACCATCTTGCAAAAGTATTTTCCAAAGGGACAAAGTTCTCTTACCGGATCTATGAAAAGGGTTTAAGACGTCTTATGGATGAAAATCCTGTTATAAATCTTCCGCCGGTATTAAGAGAATATACACGCATACGGCCGGAACCACCGGTAAATAACACTTGTGTTTTTCTGGCCAGGATCAATCCTTAAATTATTGGCTGTAAACATGGAGATGAAATGGCGGAGCAATTATTAAAAATCACAAACCAGATTCCAACCCCTTTTTTATTCATTGAAGAAGAGGTGCTCAGACGTAATATAAGCCGCATTCATGATTACGCAGACAGTCAAGGCTTTGCAGTACGCCCGCATATCAAAACACACAAATCTCTTTATATAGCCGACATGCAGCTTGATTCCGGCGCAGTTGGCCTTACGGTTGCAAAAGTTCAGGAAGCTGAGGTGATGGCAAAACTTGGGCCTGTGGATTTTACAATAGCATATCCTGCTGTGGGTATTTCACGTGCGCAGCGCATTGCAAGGCTGTCTTTGAAGAATCGGGTAAGAGTTGCGGTTGATACTGAGTATGCCATGGAAGAGCTTGCTTGCGAAGCTGTCAAACACGGCACTATTATCGGGGTTCTTGTCATGCTTGATGCTGGACTTCACCGGTGTGGAATCGCAGATCCCAACCGGATCGTAAAGCTGGCTCAATTTGCCCAAACTCACCCCGGTCTTCGCTTTGACGGCATCCAAATGTATCTTGGACATCTATATGGAGATGCTGCAATAGATCCCCAAAGCTTTGAGCAGATCAATCAATTATGGGAACCGGTTTATGAAGCCCTGTGCAATTTTGGGCTAAAACCTGAAATTATCTCTTCCGGTTCAACGCCATCTCTTAAAAATACGCATCTTGTCCGCCATATTAACGAGATCCGTGTGGGAACCGTCATTTTGAATGATTATTTTGTTTTGAAATTTAACCATTGCTCCACAAAAGACTGCGCTGCCCGTGTTGTTGCAACCGTTGTTTCAGACGTAGTGCAGGACCAGGTAATCATTGACGCCGGTTCAAAAGCCCTTTCTGCAAAACAATTGTTACACAATGAAAACCTCGAAATGGGATTTATTGCTGAATCCCCGGATGCCAGGATAACCCGTCTGCATGAAGAACACGGCTGGGTTGATGTCAGCGCCTGCAATTGTCCGCCAAAGGTTGGGGATCGTCTGAGTATCATTCCGGTAAATGTAAGCCTTTGCATTAACCTGTACGATTATTTTTATCTGATCACTTGTGACGGCAGCTTGCAAAAAAAACGGGTTGACGCAAGAGGATGTCTTGTCTGAATTTTCTATTTCAATTTTATATTACCCATACTATATAAGGGGTCAAAAAATACGAATGCTATAAAAAATACTGGCCCAAAATATATGAAACATATGGTTATTAAATCCGTTATTGTCATTTTCTGCCTGCTGTTTATCCCGGTTAAACTTACCCTTGCGCATCCCCATGTTTTTATTGCCCAGAACCTGAAGATCGTGTTTGATAAAAAAGGAATGGCAGGTTTTAATGTATACTGGAAGTTTGATGAGATGTTCTCCAGCATGATCTGCGATGATCATGACCTGAATAAGAACGGGACTCTTGAAAAAGCAGAGGTGGCTTCTATCAGGGAAAAAGCATTTTCCTATATTGCCGAGTTTAATTATTTTATTTATGTAAAAATTGACGATACCCCTTTTGAAGTAAAATATGTGACTGATTTTTTTGCCAGGATTGACAAAGGGAATTTGATCTATGAATTTTTCATCCCCTGCCATGTCAGTGCCGTAAAGAATTTTAAACACATCAGCATTGCTTCCTATGACCCGAATTACTATTCTGCCGTTTATTTTACAGGGCAACATCCTTTTGCAATTGAGAACGATGACAAATTTGAAGTTAAGGCTCAGGTAAAAATAGATAAATCTACCTTAATATACTATGACATGGTTAATCCCTGGGCCCTGTTTCTGGATTTCAGGTTAAAACAATGAACAAAATATTTATAATTGTCCTTTTGCTGTGTGCTTTCCTTTTATCCACTTCAGCAACAGATGCCAATAATCCTTTTACGTCGAAACCGGGACAACAGCATCTTGCCGCAAAGCCCCATATTAAGGCTGATTTTTTTGTTAAGATAGTTATGTGGCAGCAGCAGTTAAGACAAAAAATGGCTGATTTAATTCGTGAGGCCAAAACAACTAAAAGTATGACACCCATCTTTTTTCTTATGGCATCTTCCTTTGCCTATGGCGTAATCCATTCGGCAGGACCCGGCCATGGAAAAGCAGTTGCCTTATCCTACATCCTGTCCCGCAAACCCAGTTTTTTACAGAGTTTAATTTTCGGCAACATGGTGGCATTAACCCATGGATTTTCCGGCATCATATTTGTTCTATCAACTAAATTTTTACTTCAAACCTCGATTTCAGGATCATTGGAAACCATGACACGCATTACCCAGATCATCAGTTTCTCTTTGATCACCCTTCTCGGATTGATTATTTTCCTGAAAAGCATTTACAAATGGATAAAAAAGAAAAAACAACTCCCGCAAACTCATATCAATCATTTTGCCAACCCCTATATTACTGCGCTGGCAGTGGGTATTATTCCCTGCCCCGGCGTGGTGATGGTGATGCTGTTTGCCATATCTCTGGATTTAACATGGCTTGGAATTCTTCTTGGCATATTTATTTCAATTGGTATGGCCTTCACCATTACCGGCATTGTCATCCTGGGAATGTCAGGAAAATCGGCTGTACTTTCGGCTGCTTCAGACCAAAAGAAATTGATTGGCATCATTGAAGGTACAATTGAGACAATTGCCGGCCTGCTCCTGGCAGGGCTTGGGTTAATATTTTTACTGGCTTTAGTTTAATACTCAAAAAAAGAATCACCTATTGCCAAAAGATATGCTTCACCTCGAATATCAGTCTATACATATTTTTTTAGGTTAGCCTAATTTTTTACTTGACACATTACTTTCCGGGATATATTAATACCAAAAAATAATATTTTGACAGCAATTATATCTACCAGCAAAAAAATTATGAAAAAACCTGAAATTTTCAGCATGCCGACCAATATGAAAACAAAAATAAATGGGGTTCAGGATTTTAATCATTCCGCCATTGATTCTATTTGCGACAATTTCAGAATCCTTGAAGAAAAGGTGCAAGAGCATAAAAGACTGCTTGACGCAGCTCTGCCTGCCGGTACAGAAAAATTCAAAGGAAACGAAGCAAGCGAAGTATATAGCGACCTTAATTATAAGCACAGCTATAAAAAAATGCTGGTTGAGACAATAGCAGATCTTGAAGCCACCAGAAAGGCGTTTAAATCAAAACAGGTTGAGACATTAAGAAAAAAACTTATAATAAAATTAAGCGAAATTGACTAACCAGAATCAAAAAAAACACCCCTGTCGCGGCAAAGAGCCGGAAGGGAAATAATTCGTTTTATTCAAGTGCAACAGACTCTGTGGGTGGGTTGTTTGTACTTCACCTTAATTATTTTTCCAAAGGAGAAAGTACAAAATGAAAAAAACATTTAAAAACAAACAAGGTTTCACCTTACTCGAAATTCTCGTAGTTCTCACAATCATGGGTTTTCTCATTGCAATGGTTGCTCCAAGGCTTGCCGGAATATCGACAAATGCAAGCGAAACAGTGTGCAACTCAAGCAAGTACCGGATTAAAACCTTTATGTCCTCATTTTATGAGCAATACAACAGGTATCCCAACAAGGTCAC
>JAGLNZ010000098.1 GCA_023139225.1 Desulfobacula sp.
TTGACATTGTAATAGGCTAAGGCCTCTTTGGGATCGGAAATCGCATCATGGACCAGAACATTTGTTCCATAGGAATTCAGTTCTTCAATAATATCAACTACCCTGGTATTTCTTAGATCAGGGCAATCTTCCTTAAAAGTGAGCCCTAAAACCCCGATTTTTGAATCCTTGATTCCCAGTCCCTGGTTAATCATCATTTTAACGGTTTTTTCAACTACAAACCGTCCCATATTATCATTAATTCTCCGGCCGGATAAAATAATCTGTGGATGATAGCCTTCTGACTCTGCTTTAAAGGTTAAATAGTATGGATCTACACCGATACAATGACCGCCCACAAGCCCCGGCTTAAAGGGGAGAAAATTCCATTTGGAACCGGCTGCTTCAAGAACATTTTTTGTATCAATGCCGAATTTATCAAAAATAAGCGCAAGCTCGTTCATTAAAGCAATATTTAAATCCCTTTGGGTATTTTCTATAACTTTTGCAGCTTCTGCTTCTTTTATGGTCCGGGTTCGATGGACCCCTGCCTCAATAATGGTTTCATAAAGCTTTGCCACCTTATCGCAGGTCTTGTCATTATCCCCAGAGACAACTTTTACAATTTTTGGCAGAGTATGTTCCTTGTCTCCCGGATTGATTCGTTCCGGAGAGTATCCCACATGAAAATCTTTTTTCCACTTATATCCTGATTCTTTTTCCAGTATCGGCACACAGATATCTTCCGTGACACCGGGATAAACCGTAGATTCAAAGATAACAACCGCCCCTTTTTTCATGTATTTCCCTGCCGTTGCAGAGGAGCTTTCCATATATTTCAAATCAGGGCGTCTGGCATTATCTATGGGCGTTGGAACCGCAACAATAATATAATCTGCATCACAAATTTGTGAGGGATCAGATGTTGGATAAAAAGATACGGCTTTTTCAAATCCTTCTTTAGAAACCTCGCCTGTGGGGTCTTTAAATTTTTTACAGTTTTCAATAATACTTTCTTTTAAATCCAACCCAATCGTATGAAATTTTGCTCCAAAATGAACTGCCAGGGGTAAGCCTACATAACCAAGCCCAATAACTGCAATTTTTGTATTACTCTCCATGAAAACCGTTCTCCAATAGATTTATTGATAATATTCTTTGTACCATTTAACAAAATTGTTTATTCCCTCAACTATTGGTGTAGAGGGTTTAAACCCGGTATCCTTTATCAGGTCGTTTACATCTGCATAGGTTGCAGGTACATCTCCTGCCTGTAACGGCAAATATTCTTTAACGGCTTTTTTACCAATGGCTTTCTCAATGGCTTCAACAAATGCCATCAGGGCAACCGGCTGATTATTCCCGATGTTATACAATTTATAAGGGACACAACTGCTTGACGGGTTTGGTGTGTCAGACGTCCAGTCCGGATCTGCCTTTGGGGTATTGTTCATTACTCTGACAACACCCTCAACAATATCATCAATATAGGTAAAATCTCTTTGCATATCCCCGTTGTTAAATACTTTTATGGGTTCATTACTCAAAATGGCTTTTGTGAAAAGGAAAAGAGCCATATCCGGCCTTCCCCAGGGACCGTAAACCGTAAAAAATCTTAATCCGGTTGTGGGAAGTTTATATAAATAAGAGTAGGTATGAGCCATTAATTCATTGGCTTTTTTTGATGCAGCATACAGGCTGATGGGATGATCCACATTATGGCGTACAGAAAAAGGCATATTGGTATTCAGCCCGTAGACTGAACTGCTCGAAGCGTATACCAGGTGTTTTACACCTGAATGCCGGCACCCTTCCAGAATATTGCCGAAACCCACAAGATTACTGTCAATATAAGATCCGGGATTTTCGATACTGTAACGGACCCCTGCCTGGGCGGCAAGATTCACAACATAATCAAATTGATGAGTTTCAAACAGGTTTTTCATTTTTTCCCTGTCAGCCAGATCAACCAGTACAAACTCAAATTTTGGATTTTTTTTAATAATGGAAAGCCTGGTTTTTTTAAGATTTACATCATAGTAATCGTTTAAATTATCAATTCCGCAAACGTTATGACCATCTTTGAGCAGGCGAGATGTTAAATTGAATCCAATAAACCCTGCTACCCCTGTTACAAGAACTTTCATAATTATCCCTTATTTTTTCACCAAGTTAACATTGAAAATGAATCAGTTTTTCCACTTTGTTTACCATAAATGACGGGCCAAAAACAATGAAAATCATGCTAAAGGAACGATTTTAACAAACCCCTGCAAAAAAAACGAAAAAATCCATCAGCATGTTACAGCTTTTATCGTAAGCATGTTTATAGACCGAATGAATTTTTTTTGAACAAATTTTAAATAATTCTAAATCCGGATACAACAATTGAGGTTTGAACTAATGTACAATCGTTTACGGTAAATCAGAATAAATCGGTGAACTGCTCCATTTGCTGATTCTTTCCCAGCCGTATCTGTCTTCCCAGCCTCTTCTTCTCTCTTTAAAATTTTCTCTGCCCTCACTTCCCGGGTATCCAGGTCCCATATCAAGGATACGTCTGTCTACCGGGGACCTTCGATCCACAGGAGAGCGTTTTGTGTAAACACTTTTTGTATGCGGCATTCTTTTCTCCATCATTTATATGAAAGTTATGAGTTGTGAGTAATAAACTCCCATACTCATAACTTTCATACTTTGTTAATAAAAACTCCTGATTAATCTTGATATTTAAAAGAGACTCTTAAATTCGTTCTAAATTGCGCGGGTTTTCCTTTCTCAATTTTAATATCAAGCTTCATGACTTCTGCAATTCTTAAGTCTCTTACTGATTTTGATGCACGGTCAATAGCATTTGTGGCTGCATCTTCCCAGGATGTTGTACTGCTTCCTACAAGATCAATAATTTTGTATACACTTTCGGCCATGGGTCCCTCCCGTATTAAGATTTAAAAGTTAAAAACATAAAATTGCGGTGAATTTGAAATCAGGTTTTTCGTACAGGTTCAGAATAGATGCTCAGGTAACTTTAATTATAGAATAATATGACAAATTGTCAAAAGGTTTTTTATGGAAAAATTAATTTTTCAAGAATAAGCCCAAAAAATTCATTTGATTTTGACGAAAAAATCCAACCCAAATGACTTGAACAATAATTACAGACACCTATCTTCCATGAATATCCAATAAACCAGGAAAATTCACTTGAAGCGATCGAGCCTGGTATACAGCCTTTGGCATTGCTGAAACACCCGATTTCAAATACATAGCCATGGGGATTTGCAAAGATATGGTGAAATGAATTATTTACGATAATTTGCTTGGACGGGTCTGTAACAGGATTGTTACAAAAAGCACAAAGAATAATTTCGTCCTCTTTGGGTAAGGTGTCCGTTTTTTTCCGGGTCGATAAATCAACTGATTGTTTACAAACCACAAGCATGCCAATTGCCTTTTGAATGAATTATTCTTCTAACTCTAAATAAAAAAGCGTTGCCCCCACAGGTGCGAAAGACAAAAAAAGTATATTGAGTCCGGGTATAAGAAAAAGCAACCCGAACCCGACATGAAACATTAAATGCTTCCTTAAAAATTTTATCCTTGCATTAAACGGTTCCATTCTTCGTGCAGGTATAAGGTCGGTATTGTCCCAGGCCAAAAATACTACGGCAGCAACAGAAGATATGATAATAATAATCGGACTTACGGGCGTCATCAAACCTAACAACATAATGACAAGAGAAATCACTACAGGAATAATTGCCCTGGGTATCTCCTGTTTAATCAGATGGATAAAAAAACTGATCCACGACCCTTGTTCAATCGGCACTTCCCTGCCCAATATGATTTTTTCAGTAATTCTGGACATGTAATCCATGATAAAAACACAGAAAAATAACTGAGCGATCAAATAAGAAAGAACCATGGCAATGACGGCAAGAAAGACAGATAAAAGCCAGGAAACTAGTTTCCATACATATACTAACCAGCCTGATTCAGGTATTTTCCAAATCATTAATAAAATTTCATCATGCCAGTATAAAATAAGACCGGATATAACAAGGGTAAAAAACAAAACAATGAAAAACCGCAATAGCCCAAGCATCAATAACTTTGGGGTTTTTAAAGCCAGAATCAATCCCTTTATGTTATATTTTATTCCATAATATAAATTCATTTTAGGCCTATAGTCCCTTGATCTTTCTTGTGAAATACTTACATCTGTACTATAGAAAATTCAAATTTTCAACTTACGGAGTACAGTGTATGAAAATATTTTATGTTGATGGCAAATTTATTCCCTCTGACCAGGCAGTAATACCTGTTGATGATCTCGCTGTTTTACGGGGCTATGGTATCTGTGATATCATGCGGACTTATAGAGGCAGACCTTATTTTTTAAATGAACACATCA
>JAGLNZ010000099.1 GCA_023139225.1 Desulfobacula sp.
AGATTGGACTGTCTTTACCCTGGCAGACAAAAGATATCAAAGATATTGTTCTTGAAACACTCAAAAGAAACAAATCAATTGATGAGGCAAATATCAGGATCGTTATTACCGGCGGATCAAGTCCTGATTTTTTTTATCCTCAAGGGAAACCCAGACTGATCATACTGATTACGGATATTAACAAGCTGCCGGACTCCTGGTATGAAAAAGGGGTTAAAGTCATTACTCACACGCTCGAAAGAATCCTGCCCGATGCAAAGGTTATTTCATATATACCGGCAGCCATGGCGTTAAAAAAGGCAAAAAAAAGGGGGGCCATAGAGGCTGTTTACATCAATCGCAGAATGGAAGTTCTGGAAGGCACAACCAGCAATTTGTTTGCATTTTTCGGCAGCACGCTTGTGACACCACGCGAGGGTGTTCTTAAAGGTATCACGCGACAGGCCATACTGTCTCTGGCAAAAAGAATGTATGAGATTGAAGAAAGAAGTGTTAAATTAGAACAGCTGTTAAAGGCTGACGAAGTATTTATCACGGGAACAAACAAAGGCGTTGTGCCGGTCATTCAAATTGACGACCATAGGATTGCCAATGGCAGGCCAGGCATAAATACTCAAAAAATCATTGCCGAACTTGAAAATCATACCCTCAAGTTTATTAACGCTTAATCATCCGAATCAGGGATGCATTTGATCCAGTATGTAGTATCTTTTAAAAACTCTTTATAAGATATGTTTGACCGTTGGGTAATTATGTTCTTGCCCAGTCCGAATACCTGCCTGTAGCAGTCAAAAAAACTAAGACTGCCGGAGTTTTTTAATTCTCCCACATCGTTTGTTTCACAAATGGATTGCCGAATAATCCCTGTATCCTTTGTAATGTATGCATCCTTTAATATATTCATTATAGTCTCACTGATGTGAATTCCATCCTGAATGCCACTGCTTTCCAGCCTTGATGCATTGTTTACAGCTTTACCAATAGCAGTTACAATTTTTCTTTTCCGGCTTCCCAAAGGACCGATCAGTGCAGTACCAATTTCCATTCCCGCCCTGAAGCTGATATTAATTTGTGCTTTATCGATCAATTCTTTCACCCTTCCTGCCTTATCCATGTCATGCTGTCCGATTTTAAGAAGATGTATCTCATTAAAAATCGAGGATAAAACAAAGACCATCAACATTATTCTTTCATGTGTCCCCAGGGAAAAATTTGCCTTTTCCTCATCAAAGGGTGAAGCATTTTGCATAAAAACAGAATCACCAATAAAATTATCCACCCTGCATGAATAACGATTTGCATTATTAGCCGCTATCTGGTGACACAAATTTAATATATAAAAATAATCCCGGGGACTAAATTCTTTCCTGATGGTTGCCGATCCCACCATATCCATGAAAGCATACACACCATCTGTGATATTCACAGCTTCCATATTGAGCTGTTTTTCATTTACGGCACCCACGGCTCTTAAGTATTCTTTCTGGGCATTTAATTGAATTTCTTTATTTTTTAACTGCAAAGCAGTCTTTCTAAGACTTTTTTCTTTTCTCCAAATAATATGGGCGGCCTGCCTGCCTTTGGCAAGCCCGATATATGCAAGGGACGTCATTTCAATAGCAGAAATCAACATATTCAATCGTTTTTTTAATTGAAATTCCTGAACAAATTTACCTTTCTTTTTTTTAAGCAGGTCCTCATCAATGGTGTTAAAAACAATGGCGCCGTAATCCGGGATATAGGCGGAAACAATGTTTTTTGCTTTAAATTGCTTGACAATGGCATTGTTAATTTCCAGATCCGGCAAAAATTTGAAGGTATCCCCATTGTAGGAATAAATAGATGCATTTGAATAATTCCCACTATCATGGAACATATCACGAATGTTATCAATGATAAGAATTTTAATACCTTTTTCATAAAAATCTTTATGTTTTCTAAGAACAAAAGAAATGATGCCGTCGCTGTGTTTTTTTTCACCGAACTGGGTATTTTTATACAGTCTGACCGGTGACAGACCTTTATATTTTACGATAAAAGTACCAAAATATTTTAAGAAAAAACCTGCCGCCCCCTTTCCATTAAACTTATGCATAACGCCCCTGTCCCATTTATCGGGAGGCAAAAATTTTAAGTAGGTCTTGTTGGTTCCAAGCAACAGACCTGCCTGGCGTGCCTGCATTAATTTCAATGAAAAGGACAAAAGAAGATCCAAAATATTTTTCTTCTTAAAGACAATGCGTTCAAATCTGTCTATATCAGGTAATTCGAGTTTCATTTTTTGAATATGGGCTTAAAAAAGTATCAGTGCTGCTGTTATCAGTATCAGTCTTATAAAAAAGATTCTGGAACAAGGATATCTCTTTTTGTTTAAAAGAAATCAAAGATCCGATAAAAAAAACATGATAAATGCGATAAACATTATCAGAAACAATGTTCAACAATTTATCTTTGCGTTTTTCCATCCGCATTATCCAATCATTTAGCGTCTTTATATAATGGGTTCTGAAATTCTCTGCATTCAAAAGTTCAAAACCGGAAGACGATGCCAGACCCACAAGATCTTGTTCAAACATCAATTCACCACCGGGAAACATATATTTATCCAGAAATGAATTTTCATAGCCTTTTTTCCTTCTGGTATTTGTGGTGATGGTATGCTGCATAAAAAGTCCTCCTTTTTTAAGACTTTTATGAATAACTTTAAAAAAATTGAGCATATTGGCCTTTCCCACATGTTCCGACATACCCACACATGAAATTTTATCGAATATTTTAGTGCCAAGATCCCTGTAATTTAATATTTTTATATTTATTTTATGGGAAAGGCTTTCGGCTTGAATCCTTTTTTCAGCATATTGTTTTTGTTCACTGCTCAATGTAATTCCGGTTACAGCAACGTCATAATGCTTTGCTGCAAAAACAGCAAATTTTCCCCATCCACACCCTATGTCAAGAAGTTCTTCTCCCTTTTTTAATCTTAACTTCCTGCAAATAATGTCCATTTTTTCATTTTGGGCATCATCCATTGTTGCCTTTTCACTTGCATAATATCCACAGGTGTATCCCATTGTCTCCCCTAAAAATAATCGATAAAAATCACTGGGAACATCGTAGTGGTACTCAATGTTTTCTTTTTCTTTTTCTTTTGCTTTCACAAAAAATTGGGAAAAAAAAGTGAGGACACCCCTTCGCCGGTGCGTGTTGAGTAATCTATTGCAGACAAGCTCATAAAGCTCTTTTATACTGCCGGATATATCAAAATATCCTTTTACATAGGCTTCACCAAGGGAAAATGCATCGGGAGCAATAAGAGCTTTAAAAAATTTTCTGTCCTTAATATGAATTTTGTATTTGATATTCTGCTGGGCAGTTGAATACTTATTCCCATTTGTATCAATAATTTCAAGGGGAATCATTTCCTGATTAAGGGTCTGAATAAACTTTTTTAAGAAAAAAGATTCTTTTTTGACAAGCGCTTTCATAATTTCACCTTTTATAGAGGTTTGAGATTATAAAAAACCAATTTCGTACAGGATTTAAAAATTTTGACTTATTATATTAAATCTTTTAAAAATATAAAGGTTTATCTTAAAAAAAATACGTTTATTTATCAAAGTTATATGAAACCATATATACCAAAATACGTTAACACTAGACACAAGGGTGTTTTGGCTAAAAAAGTCGCACAGGCCAGCAAATTATTGCACCATTGTACATTATGCCCTCGACAATGCCTGGTTGATCGATTTTCCAATGAGTTAGGAATGTGTTCTACCGGGGAAGAGGCGATAATTTCAAATTATATGCCTCATTATGGTGAAGAACCGCAGCTTGTTGGCAAAAATGGCTCTGGAACTATTTTTTTTGCCTATTGCAGTTTAAAATGCTGTTTTTGCCAGAATTATGATATCAGTTTTAAGGGCAAAGGCCAAAAGGCAAGCGTCGGGCAAATTGCCGCCATCATGCTTTCCTTAAAAAAAAACGGTTGCCACAATATCAATTTAGTAACACCAACCCATGTGGTTCCTCAATTTCTGCAAGCCCTTGATATTGCCATTGAACATGGGCTTGATATTCCCATAATTTATAATAGTTCCGGTTATGAAAGCCTTGAAACGCTCAAAATACTGGAAGGAGTCATTGATATTTATATGCCGGACTTTAAATTTTGGGATTCAAAAATTGCAAAAATGGCATGCCATGCACCTGATTATCCAAACATTGCAAAACAAGCTGTAAAAGAAATGCATCGCCAGGTTGGGGATCTGAAAATGGATGACCGTAATATTGCTGTTTCAGGCCTTCTTGTAAGGCATCTTGTCATGCCGGAAAATCTGTCCGGTACTTATCGTGTCATGAAATTTTTAAGTGAAAAGATTTCAAAAAACACTTATGTGAATGTGATGTCACAATACAGGCCAATGGGAGAAGCCGATAAAATTAAAGAATTATCAAATCCCATCACTACTGAAGAGTATAAAATCGCGCTTCATGCCGCCAGGGAGTTTGGCTTAAATATTATTAAATAATCATTCAGGCTATTGCCTTGAGGATATTTCGGGTTTCCAAAAGGGCCTTGGAAATATAATTTCTTTTTCTTCCCAAATGAATTCGAATGCTGTCTTTTTTGATGAATTCAAAAACGGCCAAATCCTTAAGCGTCCTGGTCAAAGAATCCAGCGGCTTTTTCCTGTGTTTTTCAGAAAAGGCAAGAGTCAAGGTATTGGGTGTGATATCAAGCCGCTGAACTCCTGCCTGGATACAATAAACCCGCAGCATGATTTTTAAAAGCATATTTTCAGCCTCTTTTGGCAGCTTACCATATCGGTCGGTAAGTTCTTTTTTCATATCGGATATATCTGAAATCTTTGTAACCCTTGACAATCGCCTGTATATGGTCAATCGCTGTTCAACCGATTCTATATAATTATCGGCAAATCCTGAAGACATGGCAGCATTGATTTCCGGCTCCAAAGGCTCAATAGTTTCTTCTCCTTTTAAATCATGAACTGCCTGATCCAGCAATTTTAAAAACATATCATACCCCACGGCCGCAATGTGGCCGGACTGGGATGCTCCAAGGGCTGTGCCTGCTCCCCTTATCTGAAGGTCCTTCATGGCAATTTGAAATCCTGACCCAAGATCTTTATATTCCATTAATGCGGACAGCCTTTTTTTGGCATCTTTTGTCAGCCTGCTTTCATCGGAAATAAACAGATAAGCATATGCCTGATGATCACCACGCCCGATTCTGCCCCTTAATTGATAAATTTGAGCAAGTCCGAACCTTTCTGCTTTATTAATGATCATTGTGTTGGCAGAAGGGATATCAAGACCTGATTCGATAATCGTTGTGCATACAAGAATATCAATTTCAAAATTGACAAACTTGAGCATGACATTTTCAAGATCTCTTTCCGAAAGCCTGCCGTGTGCCACGCCGATCTTAGCATTTGGAACCAGGTTTTCTAAATTCTGTGCTGTTTTAAAAATAGTCTTGATATTATTATGCACAAAAAAGATTTGACCCTTTCTTGAAATTTCTCTTTGAATGGCATCTTTTACAATGGAATCTTCATACTTTGAAATATATGAAACAATGGGTTGCCTGTCTGCAGGAGGAGTTGAAATCACACTGATATCTCTCATGCCGGTTAAAGACATGTGAAGGGTTCGGGGAATAGGCGTTGCTGTTAATGCAAGGACATCCACGGTTTTGCGCTTGTTTTTTAACATCTCCTTATGCTTGACCCCAAAACGCTGTTCCTCATCAATCACCAGCAGCCCCAAGGTTTTAAAATTAATGTCTTTTTGCAAAAGCCTGTGTGTTCCAATGACAATATCCACAAGACCGGAACTGATTGCCTTTATTATTTTTGTCTGCTCTTTTCTATTGCGAAATCTTGATAAACATTCAATGTTAACGGGATAATTTTCAAACCGCTCCCTGAATGTTGAAAGATGCTGTTCTGCTAATATGGTGGTCGGTACCACAAGGGCCACCTGTTTGCCGTCATTAACAGCTTTAAACGCTGCCCGAATGGCAACTTCTGTTTTACCATACCCAACGTCTCCACAGACCAGACGATCCATTGGAATACTTGATTCCATGTCCAGGAGCACATCATCAATAACCTTTAGCTGGTCACGGGTCTCTTCATAAGGAAAAGCAGCTTCAAAATCATTATAATAATTATCAGGTCTGCTGAATGCAAACCCTTTATTAACCTTTCGCTGGGCGTAAAGATTTAAGAGATCTGCTGCAAGCTTTTCAACTTCTTCTTTTGCCTTGGCTTTTGATTTTATCCATGCTTTGGATCCTATTTTATCGAGAATAGGTGTATAGCCATCCACTCCGATATACTTGCCGATCATTTCAATGCGATCAACCGGCAAATATAATTTATCATTATCCTGATATAAAATAAGAATAAAATCCTGGGAAATCCCATTCAACTTTAAACTGCACAACCCTTCATATTGCCCCACCCCATGTTCAATATGGACAACAATATCTCCATTTTTCAGCTCTTCGGGTGTGATGAACCGGGTCTTAAGATCCCTTCTTGCTCTAGTTTGCCGGCGAATTCTTTTTTTACCGAAAATTTCATTATCGGTTACCAGAGAAAAGCCCTCTTCTTCTAAAACAAAACCAGTTGATAAATTCCCGATTACATAATAAATCCCTGATTTATCGATGATTGCGCTATTGAATGTCTGACGCTCTATAGGCTCGATACCATAAGGTTTCAACAAAGAAATTAATCTTTTTGATTGAGATTCCTGACTGACCACACAAACCACATTCATTTTCTTGTCAAGTTGATTATTAAGCCACTCAACCAATGGCAATAAAGGATTATCTTTTGTTCCTTGTCTTTTCAATAGTGAAGACAGGCCTGTGTTATCCTGATAATCAAATACAAAGGTCGGCTGATCCGGGTTAAAGGGTTTGTCTGTAATGTTTAATTGTTTAAATGATATATGCTTTTTTGATTTAATATAAGATTTTATCGTATCCCATTTCAAATAAATAGAATCAGGGGCCACGCAAAGCCTGCTCTCAGACGCCGTTGTTTTGTAATTAAAGAAAGCTTTATTTTCAAAATCATTTGCACCGGATTCCAGTTCTTCAGGTGAATCCAGCAAAAAAAGACTATTTTCAGGAATATAATCAAAAAATGTATCAAGATCCTCATAAATAATGGACAGCATGCTTTCAATACCCGGGAATCTTCCAAACTCCCGGGTTTGGGTTACATACTCTCTTACTTTTGATGCATCCAGCCCTGCAACTATTCCAGCCTGCCTGAGACGGGCAAGAACATGGGGTAAATTTTTTTTGGTAATTATGGCTTCTGTTGCCGGAATAATAATTGTTTCATAAATTTCTTTAACCCCGCGTTGGGTATATGGAGAAAAATAGCGGATAGATTCTGCAAGGTCTCCAAAAAATTCAATGCGAACCGGATATGTTTCCTGCGGAGAAAAAACATCGAGAATGCCGCCTCGAACTGAATATTCTCCCGGGTCTTCCACAAGAGAAGTCTTAGTATAGCCAGCGGATTCAAGTTTTCCGATCAAAGCATCTCTATCAATCTCTTCATTGGCGATTATCAACTCAGCAAATTCATTTAACCTTTTTTTTGGAATCAGTTTTTGCAAAATCGTATCAACAACCGTTACAATAATTAAGGGTTTTGAAGTTGGCTCCATGATTTTGGCCAAAGCCGCCAGCCTGTTTGTCGATGTCTCTTTATGGTAGGACAGGGATTTAAAGGGCAGTATATGATATCCCGGAAAAAAAATGAGTTGATCTTTTTTCCCCGGCAGGAAAAAAGAAAAGTCATCAATAAAACCCAGAGCATTTTTTGTATCTTTAAAAATAGCAACAATTGGAACTTTGGCATCTTTAAATAATTGAGAGGTCAAATAGGCTTTATGAGAACCTTGAGTCGGGGTAACAATCACGCTGTTGTCTGCGTTTTGAATTTCTTTAATTAATTGATTCGGCATATTATTTCAGAAAAATATTCTTTGGGACGGGTGTATAGTTTTCCTTTAACCAGAAGGTCACACGTAATAAATCATGGTCTTGATTTAAAGCAAGTTTTGAAAAGAATCAAGAAATAAATATAGAATAAATTATTTAAACTTATTTGCCAGATCATTATCAATGACATAAATACATGCTTCATTCGCACCCTGGGACGTATATCCGAATTTTGTGGAAAGGTTGTCTAAAAGGAATGTTACATCTTTTTTAATCCGTTTGTCATGGGCTTTAAATTTTTCAGTATCAAAATCTTTGATGGCATTCCTGAAATTTTCATTTTCAATAAAGGGTTCAAGTACCTTTTTCTTCAGATTGTGAACATATCGGTCATATAAAGATTCAAACAGCCTGGTTTCCGTAATATTTTTCCCATCTATCATGATCTCCTGGGTAAGCGTTCTGGTTGTATACTCCTTTAACACATCATTTCGGATTTCCTGTCTTCTTTTCGTATCCATATTCTCAGAAATAAGTCTATTCTCAATGCTTTCAAGAAATTCTTCGGTTACATGGATCTCCTTTTTTGTAAAAATACATTTTACAACTGAATTTATCTCATTTGTAACAGCAGAAATATAATTTTTGATATCCTTGGCAATCTGTTCCTCATTGTAATAGTATAATGATTCTTTAACCTGCTGAAGAATACAATAATCATACATTCTTAATATGGATTCAAGAAACCCCTGGGGAATCATTCTCTTGGGCTGATCATCAAACTTATTAAAAAAAGTGCATAAATCAGGCATATTGATCAGCCGGTCTTCTTTGGCATATTTTGAATAGAACTGATCAAATATTTTAATGGAGTCGCGGCCGGACAGTCCTTCTTTCCCATAGATTTCAGATTCAGCAATAATCTTTTTAAGCATCTTATTGTCAAGGGATTTGACATCATCCTCTTCCAGCCATTTTGGAACATTACCTGAAAACAGTTCCATCTTAAGAAGCATTAATTTGTCATCACAAAAATTCTTATACTTTGCCGGATCTTTAATCCATTGAGCAAGGGCCAGGGACTTTTTACCGATTCGGGTACAGATGATAATTCTTGCAAAATTCTCCAGGACCATTGGAAGGAAACTGCCTTCAATGTGCCTGCCGAAAATATTGTTATAAATCTTAACTTCTGTTTTTACATCAAGAACATAAGGAATATCAATATATTGAATTCTGTCTTCAAATGAAGGAAAATCACGAATACTTCTTTTGTCCTCAGGATTCATCAAAGCAAAAAAAAGTGAATCAACTCTTTCTTCGACATCTTCTACCTTGTGAAGGCCCTCACTGATAATATTATGGAGTTCAACCATGCGATCTATGTTATGGGCCTTGATATCCATGAGTGCATATATCCCATTATTGATTTTTGCAAATCTTGAATAGAGATAATTGATCACATTGCTGTCCTGGCACAAAGCATTAATCCTATTTTGAAGCATCTGATTTGAAATAATATTTTGTTTTAACGGGCGGTCACCCGGATTAAAAACACTGATGCCGTTACCTGTACGCCGGTTAAAATAATAGGGCCTGGCATAGAGCATTTTAAATACTTCGGAAGGCTGGCCCAAGCGTTCCAGCAAGAAATGATAGATGGAAGAACAAATAGTACAGGCATCTTCTTTAAACACCCATTCATATTCTTTTTCTGTAAACAGGCGCCACTTGAATTCATCATTTTTAATGAGTTCATCCAAGACTATCCTGCGCTGATCTTTAGGTATCACAAGAAAAGGGTTATCATGGGAAATACAGGGGACCTCAATATAGTCAGTATCTGAGCCGGCAAACAATCTTTCATTGGGTTCCGGTTTAAGGTTGGTATCTTTTCCTTTTTCAACATACTGGATCAGTTTTTCAAAGGCAGATACAGACAAAGTTTTGTCTTTGTCCTGAAGTTTCTTGATATTCAAACGCCAGACAATCTCATATCTGCGACCTTCTTCAGTGTTGGCATACTTTTCAAATTTCTTTAATAAATTATTTAAAAATGTACTCTTTCCACAGCCATGGGGACCGTAAAAAATATATATCCGATTCTGCTGTGCCCCATGACGTAAATACCCCATCTGTTTCATAAACCGATTGGCAAAAAGCATGTCTGTGAAATAGGGATTAGCTGAATCTTCAACAAAAAGCCTTGAACAATCATAGTTGGTAAAAATTAATTTGTCAGTATCTCCTGCTATTGTGTCTTCTGATTCGTAAACATAGCTTTTTATCATATCGTGGAAGGTCTGAAAGATATTTCTTAAAACTTTGGAAGGCTCGGCAGTCAGGATATTTAAAAATTCATCAAACGGAACAGGCTTTAGCCTCTGATAATCAGTTATATTTTCATCCAACAGACCAAGGGTTTGATCAATAGATGATTTTTGAAGGGGGATTTTTTCCATATTAAATTATAACTCCCGTTTATGAAGTTTACGGTTTTCCATCACATAAAGCATTCTTTTCCATTTGATATTTTCCAGACTTTTCCTTTCAATTTTTTGCGATGAAGGGTCCCAGAAATTGGCATAGTCTGCAGCAGTCTTGCCTGATATCATGGGTTCGCTGGTTTCAAGATGAACAGGACCTCCCCATAAATATTCTATTCCCACCATGGTATTTTCAATAAAATCCATTTTCAACGGTTTGTTTTCAAATTTATGATTCAGATACAAAATTCCTTTTTTGCTGAGGGCCTTATCCACAAATATTTCCGGTGGGTGATACAGCGTATCAATGACCATCTTTTTATAATCTTCCACATTTTTAGATTTGATAAAAAACTCCCAGGTCATTCTGGAATTATTGAACCGTTTGCCGGCCACAAAAAGGTTATGTCTATCAATAAACTCCTGATCAATAAATGTATTAATAAAGGTAAAATCAACAAAATTTTCGCGGGTTTTCAAAATAAACTCAGGCCCTGAATTTTTATGTTGATTATACTTTTTCTTACCAACCTCATCTTTCAAAAACATATAATCAAACGAATAGCATCCCTTATCTTCCATATCCTTAATATGTTGAAACAACCTAAGTCCTAATGCATAAGGATTTAATCCGACTTTCGGCATGGAGGTTACTGCGGCATTGACCTTGGCAAAATCTGCTTCATGGCCGCTAATCCTGTCGTCCCTCATAAAAAGATATTCATGCCAATAGCTGGCCCAGCCCTCATTCATAATTTTTGTTCTAATCTGGGGCTGAAAATATAAGGAGGTATTTCTAACGATTTGAATCACAGATTTTATCCACTCGTTTTCTTCCTCTTTTAAAAACGGAGAGAACCGGATGATATACTCCATGACATCCTGATCCGACTTGACTTTAACAGCAAGCTCCTTTTTATACAGCACTTCAAATTCAGGATATTTGCCAATCACCTGATCAAAAAAGTCTTCGTTGCCATTCATGATGGCATTGTATCTTGTAATCTCCTTCAAATATTCATTGTGAGACACGTTTTTAATTTTCTGTAAAAATATATCAAAATAAAAGTCGATTTTACTCAACTTTTGCCTGGTGGCATCCTTCATAATATACTGATTAAGTTCTCTTTGATACCCGACAAGGTTATCAATCCCCCGGGAAAATTCAATGACATAATCAACCCATCTGCCCTTTTCAGATCTAAGTTGAGCAATCATTCGTTTATCCGACAATGCCTGTCCGGTTAAATCTATATCCCAAGTATTTTTATAAAAAAGATTGTTCTGAAAAAAATCAATATGCCCAAGAACATGGTAAAAAATCATTACATTGAGCCAATCGGGATTATTATCATTATAAAATGAAATGGCAGGCCTGGTATTTATGACGGTTTCATATGGATTTGAAGGGTAGGCTTCGTACATGCCTTTTCCCGACAAGACTCTCACATCATGCACCCAATAGTCATAAAGGGTCGGTATCATCACTTTAGGACTCAGTTCAATCATGTCCCGGTTGGTTACTATATATTCAAGAGTTTCATCATCAAACTTCAAGCCTTGATCCCGAGCCCGAAGTTTGCATTCTTCCATTATGCCTTTGACATGTTGACTTACAAGCTCCATAGTTGTCTGCCTTTCGGGTTAGCTAACCGCATCTTTCATGAAATAAGTCGTTT
The DNA here is from genome assembly GCA_023139225.1 of Desulfobacula sp. Lineage (GTDB taxonomy): Bacteria > Desulfobacterota > Desulfobacteria > Desulfobacterales > Desulfobacteraceae > Desulfobacula. Next base: position 12,162 of record JAGLNZ010000099.1, read on the forward strand.
TATGCCTTGAATAATTCTTGAGTCATCCGCATCTTCAGCCATCACATCCAGCTTGATCAAATTATTATATTTATTAAGTATGCCTGATGATTTCAAATACTTTTCCACCTCAGTCTGCTTTGAACCGACATAGGAGTGTTCTACAATGGAAACACCAATTCTGGATACATAGTTCAGCATTTTTTCGATCTCGGCAATGGTCTGTTTTCCTTCCTTATCCCAATCATCTCCATCTGTCCCGTGAAAAACATATATATTATAATCCCGTGCCAGATTTTCCCTTTCAACAATATCATTTACCATCTTGAATGCTGTAAACACCTTGGTCCCGCCAGCCACTTTATAGGAATAATATTTATAAAAATCAGACACCTCTTTTGCTTCCGTATCATGAAGAATGAACCGGGTTTCCACCTGCTTATCATATTGATATAAAAGCCAGGAATAAAGCATGACATGCTGGGATACCACTGCCTGGGTTACTTTGCCACCCATTGATCCTGAATAATCTCTTAAAAAAAAGACAAGGGCCTGGGATTCATAATCTTTTTCCCTGGATAAAATCCTGTAGATCAGATCCTGTGGAGAAATAATAAATTTTGATGGATCAATATCATTGACATCAGGAATATTTCCTAGAGTAATATTGGTTCCAACGATCTGCTTTAACGTTGCTTTTTTATCAAGTATCTGGCCGACACCTTTATTTTTATCCGTCAGATCGTATACGTATCGTGCCAGGGTTCTTTTTTTACCCTTATCCTGTAAATTCGGCAGTTGAAAATCCTGGGATAACACCTTGCCAAGCTCATAGGCATTGGATTCGAGTTCATGCTCGCCGCCTTCGCCTTCTCCGGGGCCTTCTCCCGAACCTTCCTCTCCATCTTCGCTTTCTTCGGGACGGACCGGCTGCTCTCCTATAATATCGCCTTCTTCACCCTCACCAGTCCCGCCGGTAGGTTCTCCTTCACCAGGGTCCTGATCCAGCCCAATATCATCATGGACAAATTTTTCTTCAACCGTAGTCGGAACAATGATTATCTTATCTTTTCCACCAGAGCCGGGTTTAACAATTCTTCCAATACGAATTTTCCGCTTAAATCCGTCTTCTTCTCTTCTTCTATCTCTTTCAAGAAGCTCATCAAGGGTTATCATCAGTATTTACCTCCCTTGGCTATTTATCATCCTCTTGACTACAGAAATATTCGATGGTCTTTTGGGCACAGGTTCTGCAATACCCAAGTTTTTCATTCATGGTATAAATCATTCTGTCATAGAGCTTTTGATTTTCTTCATTGGTCCTGTTGGCAAGGGCACCAATTAAGGAACCGGCACCTGCTATGTCTGATTTAAGCCTGACATCGGTGATTGCCTTGACCAGTTCCAGGTTGTCCATGAAGTCATAATTTGCATCAACGGAAAGCTTCTGGCCATAAATCTTTCTAATTGTATTTCTGAAAGAGGCCCTTTGTTCCTCGGTTTTCAAGCCAAGCCGCTCTTCAACATTTTTAATATATCTTTCATCTATTTTAAGGGCTCTGAGTTCACCGGTCTGGGGGTCTTTATACTTCCACATCATATCAGGACCGAGATGTTCCGCATCAACTCCAATGATCATATTGACATAGTTCATCACATCTTTTCTTATCGCCAAAGGTTCATCCATATAAGCATTGAACATTTCGGTCATAATTTTTTCACGGTACAATCCTCTGGCAATTTTTAAATCTTCCATAAATTTTGCACGGTCGGAAGGTTCCTGAACATAATCCAGGACTGTTCTTTCAAGGGCATTGAAAATATCCAGAGCAAACATGCACTGGCCTTCATTAGTTTCAGAACTTTCCAGTAAAAGCTGTACCGCCCGGCCAAGGTTTCTCTGTCCAAGACCTTTTTGCCCAAATCTCTTGGTGATATCCGTATCCCGGTTTAAAGCATCAATCAGCTCAGCAAGAGTTTTAAGGCTCTTTTCTCCGGCCACCTCTCCTGCTGCAAGCTTCATGGTTTCCACAGGGGTTAATTTGTCGGATCTGGGCAATCTTGTCAGAACAACACCTACGGAAGCGGCATAATTCAAATTCGGGTCCTGATGCAGCACTTTTGAATCAAGAGACCGCTTTGTATCCGTACCAATGGCATAGTCTGTCAGGTTTTTTTGAATCTTATAATCCGTATTATGGGCAACATAACAGATTCTGCACCGGTCAACTATCGGCGCTTCTTCTCTTTCGGAAAGAAAGGTATCAAATTCGGAATTATTACTGGTGGCGACAATCAAGGTATCAATGGGCCACTTGAACCCGTCCAGTTCGATGGTCCGGTTCTGAATCACCCCAAGATAAACCTGAACCAGATCTTTCTTGTTTTTAAAAATTTCATCACTGAAATGAATACCGCCGCCCGCTACCCTTGCAAGTGCCCCTCGTCTTAAATCGAATCGATAAGGATTGTTTGAATCGAAAATATGAAGAAGCCTTTGAATAGATTCTTCACCCATGAGGTCTACGGCAGATGATGTGATTTTATCTTTGGCAGGATATTTACCGGTAATCGTACCAAGACTTTCAATCAAAGGAACCGGTATAATGTCAATAAAGGACAGCATTTTTGTAATATTGTTATCAGTATGTTCCCTGATTTGATTGAGAATGTAAGCAGAACAAGCACCCAAAGGACGATATTTATCATAGATGGCCTCAATCTGTTTTCCGGTAAATTTAAACTTTTTAGAAAAATACTCTTTTGACTTATCTTGGGTTTCACAAAGACTCATGGCCAGAATCATGGGGTCTTCGTAAGTCTGGGATTCAATAAAGTTGATTTTGCCATAGCCTCCAAGCTGATCCAGATTATTAAACCTGAATGTATACTTTCTATTTTGGGGCGTGCTCAGAAATTCCCTGTATCGCGCACAAAGATATTCTACCAAAAAAGTTTTGCCATTGCCGGGTTCACCCACCAGGACAAATGCCATTTCTCTTGATGATCCGCCTTCAGAAGCATCTTTCACAAATGAAACAAAACTGTTTATTTCATCGTACATCCCTATCAGATGTTTTTTCCCCTGGCTGAATATATCAAACTGATAGGTTGTTTTCCCTTTAACTGTAACTTTCTGAATACCCGCATCAAGGATCATCCGGGAAACACCCTGAAAGGCATCTTCAAATAAACGTTTTCCTTTTTTAACTTCATCAACATGACTTATTAAAGACTTTGGATTTGTTTTGCCGGCCATTGTATCCTCCCCTGGGCAGCAAGGAGGCTTATGCTGCCATTCAAAATTGATTGGAATTGTTTTTCACTTTCTGCCAATGGCAGATTTTGTATGCTTAAGTTAGATATTATATTAAAATTGAGCAATGTTCGTGGAACGAATTACATTTAGTATTTTTACTTGCTATAAATATATCAATATAAAAAAACACTGTCAAATGATTTACTGAATTTCTCATTCCTTTTTTGCGATACTTTAGATAAACAACAAGTAAAAACAATGAAAATGGTCTTGATTTTGTCTTCCTAAAACACCAGACAATTACCGGAAGAAAAAAACCGATAACGAGATTTTTTTAAATTTTCTTTTAGATAGGACTTTATTTATTTTCAAAAATTCAATAAACTTACAATAATTGTCGATCCAAGCTATGTTAAATTAATTTAACAATGATGAGGGGAAAATGACCCGGGAAAAATTATTATCTGTATTAGATATTGCTAAAGAATTGAAGGCAGGTAAAACAACGACAAAATTTTTACTTAAACGGTTCCAAAAATGGCTGCCTTATAAGCTCATTGACGGGCATCCTTTCTATCCTGATACGATTGTTAAACAAGTATTTGTAATACAAGAAAACCTTGAAATGGGAATGCTTCCCAGTGACATTGAAAAAAAACTGGATACCTTATCCAATTCCAACATAGATGATATTTTAAATCATTTTGAGAACTCTTCTCAAAATGGCGATATCCGCTTGAGCAATGATGGATTAAGCCTGTTAAAATCACTTTTTACAGATATTGGAGAGCAGCAAAAAAGGATTGCAATCGCTCATGAAAAAAGGGCTGAAGCTGAAGAAAGAAAAGCCGAGGCTATTGAAAAAAGGGCGGAGGCCGAAGAAAAAAAAGCGGAGGCTATGAATAATATTGCCAATGCTTTGCAGGAAATGAACAAGGTTCGAACAGGAGATCCTGCAACCCAGCAGATTGCTCACCAGACTGCATCAATAATTGCTGATGATGAATTATCTCATTCACCCGGCCCGCAACTTGATGACAATTTAAGCGACCCCATAAATGATTTAGATGAAAACCTTCAAATCGACGATTTATCTTTACTTATTGAAGATGACAAAGACATTGAACAGCCTGAAGATACCTTTACACCATTGGATGATCTGTCATTGCTTTTGGATGAGACCAAAAAACAAAATAATGAAATTGACGATCTGTCAAAACTCATTGATGAAACACCTTTAGAAAGCATTAAATCCATACAACTCGATGACCTGTCATTGCTTATCGACAAAGATTCTGAAAAAGATGAGGATCGGACAGATCAACATTTGGATTTGGATGATCTGTCAAAACTCATTGATGATTCATCCGACTCTGAACAGCCGGCCCAGACCTTGGATGATCTCTCATTATTGATAACTCACGATTCCCTGCCAATGGATGATTTATCAAAACTGATTGATGATCCAAAAACAATTGAAGAACCTTCTTCCGGTGAAAATGAGTCTAAAGATACACCAGAGATAAAAATTGATATAGCACCTGAAGAAAATCTGGAAAAATATAAGGCTGCCGTCATGAAGGTAATCATTGAATTTAAAACAGATGGCTTAAGCGCTGAACAGACGACAATCCACTTAAATAAAAATAAACTCAAAACCCTTTCCGGAAAGCCTGAATGGAGCCAGAAAGCTATTTCGCAAATCTACAAATTCATCGAGTCTGCAAAATAAATTCTAACTATTTTGCACCAGCCTTTTTTGCAAAACCTGTATCAACAAATTTATTAAGATCAATCAGGCTTGTCATTATCTTCATCTCATCCATCATGTATTTCTGGATTGTATCAAGATCCTCAATGATGGGGAACAATTCACCTGTCAGGATACGATCAGGAGGATCAGTAAGCACTTTTTTAATAACATCCTTATCCTGGGAAAGAAAATCTCCTCCAATTATGGAAGCCGGCTCCGGCTGTGCATCAATGGCAAGTCCTGATTTTACAAAACTGTCGCAGATTTCTTGAATTGCCTCGGGATGTTTTTCAATAACCTCTGTTCGCATAACAAAAACACAGCAGGGATGATTCGGCCATAAATCTTTGGAAAGATAAAATTCTTCTCCATACCCTTTGGCAATAACCTGCGATCCAATGGGTTCTGCCACAATGAACCCTCCAATTTCGCCCTCTTCGTCATATTCCAACGCTTCAGGCATTTGGAACGGAGCAACAACTTCCAGGGTAACATCAATACCCTTTTCGGTCGCTCTTCCGGGCTTTAAGCCTTTTTCGGACAAAAGCTTGTGAAACAGCATATTATGAACCGAAAGCTGATAAGGGATCAGAACGGTTTTCCCGGCAAAATCTTCTATCTTCTCAATATGGGCATTTTTACTTTTTACTAAAATACTTCCTGATTTATGGGCAAACAGCAAAAGTTTTAAATCAACACCGGCTTTAAACAGATCCATAGCCGTCGGAGCAAGTATAAGGGCACCATCAAGTGACTTTACTGAAAGTGCATCAGCCACTTCATTCCATCCATTTTTCACCACAGGGTCGAGAGTACAATGCTCAAAATTTTCCATACCTTTTTTTAATTTAAGGTCAGTAACACCAAGAATAAGATGATCTGTAATTTTAAGATAACCAATCTTTATTGCAGGTTTTTCCGCCATTGTGGTACCTCCGGGTTATGTGCTGTGGATAAAGATAATCTCTCTTATTATGCTTAACTTCATTTCAAAGTCAATAACAAACTACATTCTGATAAAAAACTGTTTAACTTCAACTTAAATTTTGGATAGCAGGTGCTCTCCCAGAACAAGGTCTTCGGATGTCGTTATTTTAATGTTCAGTTTTGACCCCTTTATGATAACCACCCTGCGACCTGAATATTCTAATAGTGAGGCATCATCGGTTCCGAAAAAGCAGGCCTTCATTGCATGCTCGAATGCATGCAGTATCAAATCCAGCTTAAAGGTTTGGGGAGTCTGGGCGTTATAGAGATTCTCCCTGTTTAATGTTTTTTGAACAACCAAATCAAAAGATACCTGTTTAACAGTATCCGTTATTCTAACAGCAGGTATGCAGGCACCATATTCAATAGCATTGCGGATACACTCCTCAATAATGCTTTGAGTGACAAAAGGGCGAACACCGTCATGAATCATTACGATAGCTTCTTTATCGCAATTCATTCTATTTTGAATACACTTCAAACCGTTTAAGACGGAATCTTGTCTTTTTTTCCCGCCTTCAACCAAATGAATCTTTTTTGCAAACCCAAAGGGATCAATAATATGCTTTTTACAATATTCACTGTCTTCTTTTGGAATAACCAGGACAATTTCATGGACTTGATCACACTTGTCAAACACCGAGATGGTGCGGGTGAGAATCGGAATTCCACTCAGACGAAGATACTGCTTTTTAGTCTTTGATCCCATTCGCAGGCCTTTGCCTGCACCAACAACTATGACAAAATTTTGGGATTGATTCATTTTAGCTTAAATAAGACAATTCTTTTGGCAAGGGAATTCCCTTACCCATATGGTCTTCTCCATAATTCACACCGGCAAGAATTTTCAAATCATTTAATGCCCTCAAGTCCCCTTTAAACTGAACGGTTTCCACCTCTTCTTTTTTTATCTTCCCGCCGGCCCATTGAATATCTAAAACACTTGCGGCATCAAAAATATCATTATTGACAAACATTTTAACTTCACCGCCATAATGTTGAACAATTTTAGCAACCAAAAGACTCGGGCGACTGTGAAATCCACGATCTCTTGGAATTCCGACCTCGATAAAAGAGGTTTCCATATTTTCATTCAATATTTTAGATGCCAGGGCTTTTCCCGAGGACAAAAATCTCCAGGCATAAAACAAGCAATAATTAACCGACCGATCCAGCAAAACATCAGGATCGATCAAGTCGGATAAAGATACACTGACATTTTTATATACATCCTTAAAACCAATGTCATACATATGGCGTTCATAAAAATGCAATAAGCTGCCGGCAACCTGAAGGAGATGAAATACAATGGAAAAATGGCTTCTAAGTTGTTCAAGCATTAAATTTTTTGAAGATGATTTTGTATTTACCACATATGAATCAAACGAAGATTGGATATTATGAATCAGCATTTCATATCTTCTAATAACGACTTCATTGAATTGTTCAGGAACAAGTTCGTTTATTTTTTTTAAATCATAGCGCTTGTAGAATGCAAACTGATCAAATTCCTTTACAACTTCTAAAAATTCACTGGCAATTCGTGTCAGATTCTCTCTTTGCTGATCTTTAGCATTAAAATCATCGATATTGTGAACCAGCTGTTGTACAGAAGAAATTCCGGGGAAATAAGTCAGATTATATCCTGTCTGCGGGACATTGATCTTCAGACGACGGGCTTCCTCTAAAACAACAGGCCCTGCAAGCTTTATTGATTCCTGTAAAATTTTCAGTGTATCAAATGCTTCGAGTTTAAAAGTTTCATAACGGTTTTCTTCGAAAAAATAAAATTTAAAACGATTAAGAATATGCCTTTGGGAATAGCAGGCCAAAGCAAGATGCCGAATTGTCGCAGACAATTCGCGATAAAACACCCATTCTTTATTTTTTTTTGCTCCGTGAAAATCCAAAAAATCTTCAAGGATATGAGAGGTGGTGATAAGCTTTGAATATAATTTTTTTGTAAAGATATAATCGTCATCATCAAGTTCAACAACAAACAAAATACATTTTAGATATTCAAAAGAAAAAATATTGGCTTTTTCTTTAAAGGAGATGTCACAAGTAAAATTCATAATCAATAATCCAAACATTAAAATAAAAATTCGGCCTGACCAGTTGATAAGCCGAATTCTGTTACCCGGCTCTTGTTACCAAAAGCCAGATCAACGATCATTCATCTGGGATGTACGTTGCCGCACACCTCATGCGACCTACCCGAAAACATCGGACGGACAGCCCTCAATTGTTTTCCTATTTGGTCTTGCACCGGACGGGGTTTACCAAGCTTTTCCAGTCACCTGGAAAACTGGTGCGCTCTTACCGCACCGTTTCACCCTTACCCGGATCGGATTCCAATCCGGGCGGTCTACTCTCTGTTGCACTTTCCTTCACGTCACCGTGACTCCACGTTATGGAGCGTCCTGTCCTTTGGTGTTCGGACTTTCCTCCAGGTTTAAAACCCAGCGATCGTTTTTCCTGGTCAGACCGATCTTTTAAGTGTCTATATAATAAAGAATTCTACTGCATTGCGGGCATGAAATCAATGAGTTACCACGCTGTACTTCAATATATAATTGAGGCGGTACGTTCATAAAGCACCCCATACACACTTCATTTTTTACATTTATTACAGCTGATCCATTATTCATTTTTGATATTTTTTCAAACCGATTCATTAATGCAACATCCAGAGTTTGGCCGATTTCATTCTGTCGGGCCAGATATTCATCAAGAAGTTCTCTATCATCAATTGACTTCTTTTCAATTTCTTTTTGTTCGGCTTTAATTTGATCCCTTAACAGATGATACTCTTTTTCAGTTTCCAGGACAATTTCTTGTATTTTTTCTTTTTCATCAAGAAATTCCAGTAATTCAGTTTCCAAAGCATCTTTGCGCTTTTTATTATCATCCACCTCTCTTAAGAAAAGCTGATATTCCTTATTGGTTTTTACCATCCGTAATTTTTCATTACTTTTAATAATACGCTCATCAATCATTTGAATTTCTCTCTCAATATCCCGACAAACTGATATAGCACTTGAAAGATTTTCTTTATTTTCTTCCAAGGCGTTTCCAAACTGCTTTAACCGAGCACTTAATTTTCCTTTTTTCTTTTCAACTTTTTTCAGGACGACTTTAAGCCGGACAATCTCAGTCTCTGCTTCCTGAAGTTTTACCAGGGTTTCTATATTTTGTTTGGAAATATCATTCATAACGTTATCCTTAAACTATAGTAAATGGATCTTTTTCTTTTTTAAATTTGTTTATTTGTATATTTAAACCGGTTTTTTGAGACGCCTGGGTTAATTTGTCAAAAAGCAAATCAATTGCAATATGTTCAGACCCGAAATGTCCCACGTCAATAAGCCCCTTTGAATATTCTTCAACACGTCTTGCCTCATGGTATTTCATATCCCCGGTAATATATACATCTGCATCGGAATTAAGAAACGCATCAAGCAGGGAACC